>JABDLW010000773.1 GCA_013001805.1 Saprospiraceae bacterium
TTCCTATATACACCAATATTCAATATCCCTTTCCGAAAAATCCCCCTTTAATTCCCCACGATCAAAATCCAGTAGGCAGTTATAAACTTGAATTTGATGTTCCATCTTCGTGGGACGGAAAGGAGATCTATTTGCACTTTGGTGGGGTTAGTGGTGCTATGTATGTATGGGTCAACGGTCAAAGGGTTGGATATAGTGAAGGAAGTAAAACGCCGGCAGAATTTAATATCACAAGATTCTTGCGGGGTCGAAAAAATTCGCTGGCGGTGCAAGTTTTGCGCTGGTCGGATGCCAGTTATATGGAGGATCAGGATTTCTGGCGATTAAGTGGTATCGACAGGGAAGTGTATCTCTATGCAACCAACAAAACAACCATCCGTGACTATCGAGTCGTGGCTGATCTCACCAATGACTATGTTGATGGACATTTCAACTTAGAACTTGAAATCGCCAATACGATGAATAAAATGGAGGATTATCTGGTCGAGGTAATATTACTGGATGGGGATGCGCAAGCGTATTCAGAAACCAGGAGAGTTAGTGTTACTCCAGGAACCACGGTGGTCGACTTCGCCGAAGAAATACCAAACATTAAGACATGGAGTGCCGAAAAACCAAATCTTTATACATTGGTACTTACCCTTAAAGACAAAGATGAAAAGATTACTGAAGTAGTGAGTTCTAAAATCGGGTTTCGAAAAGTTGAGATCAAAAACAATCAATTTTTGATAAATGGTCGACCTGTGCTTTTAAAAGGAGTAAACCTTCATGATCATGATGAAAACACAGGACATGTAATTAGTGAGGAAATCACTTTGCAGGACATGCAGATTATGAAACGCAATAATCTAAATGCGATTCGCTGCAGCCATTATCCCAAGAATCCTTTTTTTTATCGAATGGCGGATAAATTTGGATTTTATGTGATTGATGAAGCGAATATTGAGACCCATGGCATGGGTACCACCAATCAAGGTCTGGATCACAACGATGCAGCAAAAGCAATTCACCCGGCTTATCTTCCCGAATGGAAGGCGATGCATCTGGATCGTACCATACGTATGTTTGAGAGGGATAAGAATTTCACTTCCATTGTCATCTGGTCTCTTGGTAACGAAGCTGGCAATGGAGAAAATTTCATTGCAACTTACGACTGGTTGAAGCAACAAGATAGCACTCGACCGGTGCAATATGAGGGGGCTACCCAATATGAAAATACCGATATTCAGGCGCCCATGTATGCCACGATCGAGCACTTGATTGCGTATGCAGAAAATAATCCAACCCGCCCTCTGATTCAATGCGAATATGCCCATGCCATGGGTAACAGCGTGGGTAATCTGCAAGACTATTGGGACGTCATCGAAGCGTATGACGTACTCCAGGGGGGCTTCATCTGGGACTGGGTAGATCAAGGGTTGAAGACCCAAAACCAGCAGGGAATCGAGTTTTACGCCTTCGGGGGAGATCTCGGAGGGCAGGATTTACATAACGACAACAATTTTTGCTTAAACGGATTGGTAAACCCGGATCGCACGCCACACCCATCTTTGTATGAGGTTAAGAAAGTTTATCAATACGTAAAGAGCAAGGCCGAAGACCCCAACTCAGGTAAGATAACGATCACGAATAATTACCATTTTACAAATCTGTCGGAGTATAATTTTTCCTGGCAGGTTTTGGAAAATGGGAACCCGCTGACTCAGGGACATTTGCCTGAGCTGAACATCGCTCCAGGTGAATCGAGAGAAGTGCAGATTGATTTACCATCTCTTGTCAACGAAAATTCAGAATATTTACTCAACATCTTCACTACAACGGGAAAAAAATCTCCTTTGGTTCCCAAGGACTTTTTGGTTGCTTTCGAACAGTTTCAATTATCCGAATATGCACCTTTTATTTTTGAAGATAATGCAGAAGGAATCTCCGTGGAGAAGGCTAATGATATAATTAGTGTGATTGGAGAAGGATTTGTAATTGGATTTAGTAACACTGATGGAACCATTACGACGCTGAACTTTGGTCAGGGAAACATGATTAAAAATGGGCCCAGAGTTAATTTCTGGCGTGCACCTATTGACAATGACTATGGATATAATATGCCCACACGCTTGGGAAAATGGAAAGAGGCTTCTGAACATCAAAGTTTCATCAGCCTGCAAATTCTTGATTCCGAAGCACAAACGTTAATTGATGTCGATCAAGTAGATGATAACACTTTTAGGGTTAGAGATAAGCTGCAACTAGTTGCGAGCTACGAATTAGCATCCGTTGAGGGTGAGGTAAAGGTTTTCTACACAATTAATCGTGAAGGAGAAATCCTGGTAAATATACAATTAGTGGGGATTAAGGAAAGCCTTCCCATTCTGCCAAGATTTGGTAATGTTTTAATCATCGATCCTGCCTATAATGATGTACAATGGTACGGACGGGGCGAGCACGAAAACTACCAGGATCGCAAATCATCAGCCCGGGTAGGTTTGTACAATGCTAAAGTAGAGGATCTATTTTATAATTATATCCGTCCGCAGGAAAATGGGTTTCGAACCGATATACGAACCGTGTCTTTTACCGATGAGCATGGTAAGGGAATTAGCATTACGGCTCCTGAGCTATTTGGCTTCAGCGCGCACCACCAATTAAACTCAGATTTTGACGAAGGGATGGAGAAACAACAGAGACACACGTATGATGTTCCTAAGCGGGATTTGATCAATATTAATATTGACCATAGTCAAATGGGTGTTGGTGGTGATAATAGCTGGGGATTGATGCCACATAAACAATACCAAATTAAGGCTGGCAATTTGTCCTTTACTTACGTGATAAGCCCGCTATGATAAGATGATCTACACAGGGATTATAAATCAAAGGCCACGACTAATAATTAAGAAATATTTATTCTCAACCGATGATACATCAGCGAGGAGTATACCTATTATT
>JABDLW010000853.1 GCA_013001805.1 Saprospiraceae bacterium
GTGTGGGATTGTATTCAAAATGTCCTCTAGCAGTTTTTCAGAATGAAGAGAGTGTCCTTTGAAATGGAGTTTCTTTTTAGAGCTTCTCCGACGATATTGTATAAATTTTTGACTTCTCCTGCATGCCTGGTCCGTTGGTTTTGCGATGCAGTAGACATTCAGGAAGACGTCTATGTCTTTGAATGGAGTGGATCAGAAGAGGTGGCGATTCTCATTGACGATATCGAGGAAGAACGTCTGCGTTTTAAATGGGAGGAGGCAGCGGATAATGAGTATCTCGAGTTTCGATTCGAAATATCCCCGGTTACCAATGAGACCATCCTGAATATCACCGATTTTTGTGATGCTGATGAGGTGGAAGATCAAAAGAAGCTCTGGGCCAGTCAGTTTGACATGCTCCGAAGGGAAACCGGAGGGTAACATACCTTATACTTCCCACGTTCTGGGGCTCGGAACATCATCATTTTATACCTATTCTCATCATGAAGGAGAGGACTATAATCACTTCCCGGGGTCTGTCTCTAGTGTCCTACTTGAAGGACCTGCATAGATACCGGCATCTTTTATGGTCATTTAGCATAAGAAATCTACGAGCCAAGTATGCGCAGACTTCTGCTGGCATCTTGTGGGCTTTGGTCAATCCTCTATTAAGTCTTTTGATCCTGGGATTTGTATTTGGTAAAGTCGCCAAAATGGATACGCTTGGGGTTGATCCCTTCCTTTTTACTGTAGTGGGCCTTACTGCATGGACCTACATATCAAGCGTTGCATCCTGGTCAGGTACTGCCATTGTAAATGCACAGAATATGATCACTAAAATTTACTTCCCCAGATTGATCATACCACTTTCCACTGCATTGGTCGGCTTGATTGATCTGGTAGTTGTCAGCATTTTGGCTATAGTTTTACTAATTCTGAATAATTACGTTCCCTCTCGCTCCATTATTTATTTTCCACTGTTTATACTGGCAATTTTGACAACGGGTGTTGTCTTGGGTGTGTGGGTTAGTGCTTTGTGCGTTCGGTATCGTGATTTTTTGCATGTCGTGCCATTTCTTCTGCGCATTGGTCTGTATGCCAGTCCGGTTGCCTATGCGGTATCATCGGTTGGGGAGTCTTATCGATTCATTTATTTAATCAATCCGCTCACGGGTTTACTTGAAGGATCAAGATGGTGCTTTTTCGGAGGAGATTTCCCCACAATCGAAATATGGATTTTTAGCATCTGGCTGGTTCTCTCGCTCCTTGGAGGTGTCATTTATTTTAACCATATAGAAAAACATATTGCCGATATAATTTGAAAATAGAATGAAGAGTGCCATTGACATCACCGGATTGGGAAAGCGATATAGCATCAGATCCTATGAAGATTATTCACTGCGGACTACTTTGCAACAAGCATTAAAATTAAAATTCAGGAAAAGAGTGCCCTTTTGGGCATTGCGAAATATCGATATTTCTATTCCGGAGGGAGAAGTATTTGGTATCATCGGCACCAATGGTTCGGGCAAGAGCACATTGCTAAAAATTCTCTCCAAGATCGTCCTTCCGACTACCGGTAAGGTCGAACTGGCGGGTAAGGTCAACTCACTGCTTGAAGTAGGAACCGGCTTCCATCCTGAATTGACCGGTCGGGAGAATATATTCTTGAATGGTGCCATTCTGGGTTTGAAGAAAAGCGAGATTAGATCAAAATTTGATCGCATCGTAGATTTTTCTGAGGTCGAAGATTTCTTAGATACACCGGTTAAACATTTTTCCAGTGGTATGTATGTACGGCTGGCTTTTGCGGTCGCTGTACATCTCGACCCGGATATTTTGATTGTCGATGAAGTATTGTCTGTCGGTGACCTGGCATTTCAACGTAAATGCATAAAGAAAATGGAAGAGGAAGTCTTGCAGGGCCGCACTGTTTTATTGGTCACTCATAACATGCAAATTGTCCAAAGACTCTGCGACCGTGTTATGCTCTTACACCGGGGTGAATGTATGGAAGTAGGAAAGCCGAAACTTGTAGTAGATCGGTACTTACAAAACATCCATAGTAAAGTCGATGCAACAATGGAAGATCCTGACCACCGGAGAGGGTCCGGTACCATGCGTTTTGTCAGCATTCAGGTAATGAATCACGACGGATTGCCAGTCAAAGTCCTTCCCGCAGGTAGCGGCATGAATATAAGATTAGGGCATAAGAAGTTTTCAAAAAATACAGGTTATGCGGTAATGCATCTGATTTTCAAAACCATGGAAGGACAATTGGTATCTGCATTAATTTATTCTTTTCAGGAAAGCTCAAGAGAGTCCAATACCACTGCTGGCGAGACGCAATGTCATGTGCCCCGGTTGCCATTCAATGTGGGCCTATATACCTTGGACCTCGAGATTTATTTTAACGACCAACTGGCTGATCTGGTTTCAGATGCATATCATTTTGAGATTATCCCAGGTGCTTTTTATCACGATGGCAATTTACCGGGAGGCCAATTTCCTATACTCATTGATTTTACCTGGCAATAATTTTTTTATTAAGAGCATTTTTGGAAACTACGCGTTTGTATACTGATATTAATCAGATGGCTTATATCCCTAAGGAAAATCGCCAGGCGCTACATTTCGTATAAATTTCATTACATGAGAGTTTCTTTTTTTCGGCGTCTAATGATCGCCAGCGCAATTTGAATTTTATAGATCGGATACGGTGTTTTTATATAAGCTGCAATCTCAGCCGCACTATGTCCGTCGCCACTCATTTTCTTTGCCTCAATAACCTCGTGCAGTAGTGGTTGTGTGATATAGGCTTGTAGATCTATATCCTCACCTTTCAGAAACAGTTCCATCAGGTGGTTGTAGACTGTTTCTTTTTTTATCTGTCGCAGTTTGGCGATGTGTTCGGGCGTTTTTCCCTCGCGAACTAGTTGGAGCGTATCGAGGGGGGACTTTCCCTTTACATTTTTAAGTACTTTTTGGCCGGTAATAAATTCCTGAACGTGGAGAATTATAGCCTTCCCATATTTCTTAAGTTTGTATTCTCCAATGCCAGATATTAAGGAGAGGTCAAGCAGGGAGGTGGGTCTTTTTGTTACGATTTGCTCGAGCACACGATCACTTAATACCAGATAAGCCGGGTATTTTTCTTTTTGTGCCTGGGCCTTTCGCCAGGTTTTTAATAAATTAAATAATTGGATATCAAAATTCTGGTTTTTGAGGAGGATCGTTTTTTGCTTTGGTTCATTTTTTTGTGGATTGGATTTTGTAAGTTTTACTTTTGTGTTGCCCGTGGAGACTTCGGCTGAGAGGGATGTAAGTTTTAATGTTGATCGTTGTGTATAATCTATTTCCAGAAGTCCCTGGTTGATCAATTGAGTTATATAGAGAATCCAGTCGAACCTACTGGTATCACGTCCCGCTCCATAAGTTTTTAATTCATTTAATTTTAAGTCAAATATTTCTTTTCGGCCCGATGCTCTAAGTACATCCACCATCAAAGGAAGGGTAAGTCTTTCATGTGCTTCTCGGCATGTTTCGATGGCAATTTTGGCATGAGCTGTGCCGTCAAATCCCTTAGGCGGATTGGTGCAAATATCACAGTGATTACAGGCAGCGCTGCGATATTCGCCAAAATAGTTAAGAATTAAATTGGTACGGCAATTCGTAGCTTGAGTAAATTCCCAGATACGATCTAATTTCGATCTTTGCACCAATTTAAATTCCTCCGCAGCTTCACTTTCATTAATAAAGCGGTGGAAGACATTTATATCCTGGTAATTGTAGAATAAGATAGCTTTGGCATCCGACCCATCTCTGCCAGACCTGCCGATCTCCTGATAATAGCTTTCTATGTTCTTGGGGAGGTTATAGTGTATTACCCAACGGATATTCGACTTATCGATTCCCATGCCAAAGGCAATAGTGGCACAGACGATCTGTAAATCATCTTTCTGAAAAGCTTCCTGGACTTTTTGTCTTTCAGCCGTGGTCATGTCGGCATGATAATGCGCAGCCCGTACACCAGCAGCCCTTAGCTTTTCAGCCATCAGCTGCGTACCCTTACGGCTTAAACAGTAGATTATACCGGCTTGATCCCGGTGTTGACCGACAAACTGAATAATTTGTTGTACCCTTCCTCTTGCAGGTCTGACTTCCAAATGAATATTGGGTCGTTCAAATGAAGAGAGGAAGACTTCCGCATCTTTCAATTTCAATTTAGCGCAAATGTCTTGTTGGGTAGCTTTGTCGGCGGTTGCCGTAAGGGCCATCACTGCAGTATCGTTCAGGGCAGATAACAGGTTGGGTAATTGTGCATATACGGGACGAAAATCGTTTCCCCATATCGATACACAATGCGCCTCATCGATGGCCACCAGACTGATTTTTTTCTGTCGAATATAATGTATGAATTTAGGCATTGTAGCCTTTTCGGGAGAAATGTAAAGTAGCTTGATCCGGCCTTTTTCCAGGTCTTGGAAGACCTCTTTCTTCCCCGCAGTAGACAGCGAGCTATTGATATATTCGGCCGCTACATTATTACTTTTAAGTGCGGCGACCTGATCAGCCATCAATGCGATCAGGGGTGAAATTATGACTGCCAGGCCATCGGTAACCACGGCCGGTAGTTGGTAGCATAGAGATTTGCCACCACCTGTTGGCATAATTACCAGTGAATCCTGAC
>JABDLW010000861.1 GCA_013001805.1 Saprospiraceae bacterium
GTCCTAGACGCTTCTAATGTTCGACTTCGAGAAGCAGTATTGGGATATGCTCTTCCAAGTGGAACTCTTGCCAAAACACCTTTCACCTCCGCCAAAATATCGTTTGTTGGCCGGAATCTGTTTTTCTTCTCTAACAAGTCTGGAAATGTGGATCCGGAGGTATTTCAAAATACTGGCAGGGCAGCCGAGGGAACAGAAAATTTTGGACCTCCCACGACCAGAGAATACGGTGTAAACTTGAAGTTTGGATTTTAATTAAAAGAATATAATAAAGTATACAAATATGAAATTTTATAAATTATATATGGTCATGCTGGCAGTTGCTCTCATTGGGTTTAGCTGTACCGATGATTTTGATGAATTAAACACCGATCCGCTGGCACTAACTGCAGATAAAGTAGATGCCTCTCTGATCGGTCTGGCTTTTGCGCAAACTCAATACCGGTCCATGTATGGAGGTGGAGGTTATCAAATCGCGCAAAACCTCTTTGCTGACATGTGGTGTCAATATTTTGCGGTTACACACCCTAACTTTCCATCGGATCGATACACACAGGTGGGTCGCTGGTCTAATTCTGCCTGGACCACATTTTATGGGCAGGCGGCGCCAAATGTTAAGTTTACCGAGGATTTTACTGCAGAGAATGGTCTGACCGTTTTAAATGCAGTGGCGAAGGTCTGGAAGGTCCAGGCTTTTCACCGGATCACTGACTTTTGGGGACCTATACCTTACAGCCAATTTGGAAATGGTGAGCTTTCTGTACCATACGATCAGCAGGAGGATATATACCGGAGTTTCTTTGTCACCCTGGATGAAGCACTTTCCGTTTTAAATGCAAATACAGGTGCAAGTGCTTTCGGATCAAATGATCAAATATATTCCGGTGATGTGAATGGTTGGATAAAATTTGCCAACAGCCTTCGTCTAAGGCTAGCCATGCGCGTGCGTTACGCTGATCCCGGCCTGGCCAAAGCCGAGGCGGAAAAAGCCGTTGCTGCCGGTGTAATCACGATGAATGAAGAAAATGCCGAGGTTATTACTACGGCAAACTCATTTCATCCTCTGAACCAAATAACGGCCTGGGGAGAGTTTAGGATGAGTACCTTGATGGAGAGTATTCTAAAAGGGTACGATGATCCTCGTATTAGTGCGTACTTTGCACCCGCTTTAGATGGCGACTCAGATGGGGATGGAAATCCCTATGAGGGATTGAGAAATGGTCAATCTCAGGTGCAATTGACGGATAGTAAAAACCGGAATCACTCCGATCTTGCGGATTATTTCAGGCCGGTGAATTCTCCAAATAATCCACCTATCAAAGTGCTTCGGGCAGCTGAAGTGTATTTGTTGAGAGCGGAAGGTGCTCTCCTGGGCTGGAATATGGGAGGAACCGCCAAAGAACTCTATGAGCAAGGTATCCGCATGTCCATTTTAGAGTGGGGTGCAGCAGAAGAGGATGCTATTGCGGCTTACGTATCTAGTCCTAATGTCCCTGTAGATGCTAGCCCGGAGAGCCCTGCCGTAAGTGACATTCCCGTTGCTTTCGATGAAAGTGGAAGTGAGGAACGGAAATTAGAGCAAATTATCACGCAAAAATGGCTGGCCGTATATCCGGATGGCTTTGAGGCTTTCGCTGAACTGAGACGAACCAAGTACCCTAAGCAGTACTCTCGACTCAACTCAGAGAACCTGGATGTCGGTGTGGATGAGATTATATCAAAAATGAAGTATGAAAGCAGCGAGTATGATAATAATCGAGCTGCTGTTGAAGCTGCTGTGGCATCACCGGAAAATGGTGGGCAGGACAAAAACAGCACCAAAGTATGGTGGGACAAAAAGTAGTTGCTAAAAATTATATAATTTATAAAAAGTACCAACCTAAAAAGTTGGTACTTTTTTTTTACCCGGCCTCAATCTTTTATTTGGACTTACTTATATGTACTTTTATATAGGTCAACGACCAATCTTTTAGATTTATCTTTTTTATGAAATTACAATTTCTTTTCCTTCTGTTTTTGGTTCTCCTGATCAGTGCTGAAAGTTGCGATAAACCCGGCGATCATTTATTTCTGGAGGTCTCCCACAAAAAATCAGCAGTAAACTTTAGAAATACGCTAAAAGAGTCGCCCGAATTCAATGTCATGAAGTACAGCTATTTCTATAATGGTGGAGGTGTGGCCGTGGGAGATGTAAATAATGATGGGCTTTCTGATATCTATTTTACCGGAAATTTAGTGGCCAGCCATCTCTACCTTAATGAAGGTGACTGGAGATTCAAAAACATTGCCAAAGATGCCGGCGTCGAAGCTGCAGGACTATGGAATACCGGCGTCAATATGATCGACATTAATGCAGATGGATGGCTTGATATCTACGTGTGCCGTTCAGCTGCAAAGGATCCGGATGCCCGTCGAAATTTGCTTTTTATCAATAGAACTAGATCAAGCAATGATCAAGTCATTTTCGAAGAACAGGGAGCTGCATACGGCCTTAACGATGCAGGATATTCCACGCAATCTGCTTTTTTTGATTACGACCGGGATGGAGATCTGGACATGTATCTATTAAATCACTCCATTCAGCAATTCGCTAATTTCAATACATCTTTGGGAAATTTAAAAAACCGGCGAAATCCGGATTTTGGAGACAAATTATATAGGAATGATGAGGGGAGATTTACTGACGTTTCCCAAGAAGCAGGAATTAACTCCAATGTTTTAGGATTTGGTCTCGGAGTTTCGATAGGAGATTTTAATGGTGACACCTGGCCCGACATCTATATAAGCAATGACTACAATGAAGAAGATTATCTTTATTTGAATCAACAAGATGGTTCATTCCGTGACCAACTGAGCACGCACATCGATCATGCTTCGCTTTTTTCCATGGGATCAGATGCCGCCGATATCAACAATGATGGCTTGACCGATTTAGTAACTCTGGACATGCTACCAGCAGATAATTATCGCATAAAACTAACATCTGGCTCCGACAATTTTAACAAATATCAATTATTATTAAAGCAAGGTTTTTACAAGCAAAGCATGCGTAACATGCTCCATATAAATCAAGGCAACTCATTTTCAGAAGTGGGTCAAATGGCAGGGATCTCTAATACGGATTGGTCCTGGTCCGCCTTACTAGCCGACTACGATCTCGATGGGTATCAAGATCTATTTGTGACCAATGGGTACTTGCGGGATTATACCAACATGGATTTTTTATCATTCGCTGTGGATATGAAATTGGATGATCAAGATCTTGACAGCGAAGCAGGTATTCAGGAGCTCTTGGAGCACATGCCTAAAATTGAAGTGCCAAATCAAGTCTTTAAAAACATGGATGGCTTATCTTTTAAAGATCAAAGCAAAGCCTGGGGATTTAGTAAAGTCAAACTCTCCAATGGTGCTGCTTATGCAGACCTAGACAATGATGGTGATTTGGACCTAGTCGTAAATAATATAAATGAATTTGCAGGAATTTATCGCAATACGGCATCCGAAAGGAAATTGGGAAATTTCCTTAAAGTTAGATTAGACTTCCAGGATGGCCGAACATCTGCTATCGGAAGCCGTGTCAAAGTGTGTACTCCTTTTGGCGAATTTCACAGGGATCTGTACCTCAGTCGGGGCTTCCAGTCCTCCACGGAACCAATATTATATTTCGGTTTGGGCACCATCGAAAAAATTGATTCACTTACTATTATTTGGCCAGACGGCACTTCAGAAAGCTATGACTACGTCCCAATCAACGCGGTATATATTGCAAAATATGGAACAGGCTCAAAAACCCCAAAATCACCTGGGTTAAATCCCCTATTTGTAGAAGATGAGCTATTAGCTTTTAAACACCAGGAAGACGATTTTAACGATTTTCGGGTACAGAGTTTACTGCCAAAGTATTATTCGCGTTCTGGCCCAACTCTTGCAACTGCTGACATCAATAATGATGGCCTCATCGATCTTGTATGTGGAGGAGCAAAAGGCCAAGAAAGTCAAGTATTCTTAGGCACTCGATCCGGCCAATTTACTCCCATAATGCAAAGTGATCTTGCACTTGACAAAGACCACGAGGATGTGGACTTAGCCCTAAGTGATGTAAATCAAGATGGATTTCCTGATCTGATTATTGCCTCCGGAGGAAACGCTGAGGAAGAAGGTGACTACCACTATGCATTAAGGCTCTATCTGAATAATGGTGCAGGTGGATTTATGAAAGAAAAAAGTTTTGCAACCGTACTGGTAAATGCTCAATGCCTGGTGGTCAAGGACTTAAATCAAGATGGATTAGTCGATATTTTTGTAGGTAGCGCCTATAAAGCCCATCAATATCCATTGCCCGCAGAAAACTATTTACTTATTAATGACGGGAAAGGTCAGTTTTCACAGGTTACGGGACTTCCCTTTGCTTCAACAGTGGTGATGGATGCCGAAATAGCCGATTACGATCAAGATGGCCAATCTGAATTAATTATGGTTGGGGAATGGGAGCCTTTGCAAATCTATTCATGGAACTCTGGTGTCTGGACTTTAGAACACAAATCGGAGGAAAAAGGCTGGTACAATACAGG
>JABDLW010000887.1 GCA_013001805.1 Saprospiraceae bacterium
TTGGCCGCAAAAACACCCTGTCCCGTACTTTGCCAGAAATTGTAGCCGGCATTCCAAAATCGATCATAATATTGCTCCGTATGCAGCGCCCGGGCAAAATGCGTATAACGGACGAAAGGCTCGCGCAGCTTGCCAGAATCGCTGTCCTCTATGCGGCCGCAATCACGAGCTTCCTCATCTAATAAAATGGCTCTGATAACCGCTGCAAGATCTCCCCTCACACCCGTACCATTGTTATTAAAAGTGAGAGAAACTCTTTCAATATATTGCGATGAGGGATTCGACTTTACCAATCTCTGAATTAATCTCCGACTGATAAATGGTCCTACATTAGGATGATTGAAGAGCACATCAATGGCTGACTCGATGTCCTCCAAACCGCTCTGACCGGCCGGAATAGTCTTGCCTCCCAATAAAGTCTTTTCACCAGGTTCATGATAATCTCCATACATCTGCATAGGTACGGTCATATCGGCACTGTAAATACCGGCGCCAAAATATGCCTCCTCCTCATACATATTGGGAATAATATCACCAACACCCAGACCAGTCCAGATCTTCGCCATTTCCTTGATGTCATTTTGGCCATAGGTAGGTATGTCATGGCCGGATGCATCTTTCTTCCTGCTGCCGTCGTTATTCAGTTCATATAAGCCTACGGAAAAAAGTTGCATAATTTCCCGGGCATAATTTTCGTCAGGGCGGGTATTTTCCTCCAGGTTTGTTTTGGGATTATTCAGGTGGCTCAGATAAAATCCCATACATGGATGCAAGGATACATCACGGAGTAAATCACGGTAGTTGCCAAAAGCATGATTTGACAGTACCTGATAGTAACTAGCCAGGCCATCCCCAAATCCTTCCAATTCTGATTGCACGGAGATCACAAAAATCTCCGAAAGCGCAAAGGCCACTCTTTGGCGTAGCAAGTCCTTGTTGCGAACATTTGCATCCCACCATGCATAGTTAAATCTCACCCATCCCGGTCTTCCGGTAATTTCCGTTGAGTCACCTCCATTGTCCAGGAACCAACGATTTACTTCTTCATGTACTGCATAGATCTTTTCCAGCATATTGGTGGCAGGGATAGCCATTTGTTCGTCAATCCATGCCTCATATCCCACATCCACGACATGGTCAATGGTATTTTGGTCAGCTCCGAAGGTAGCCTGGGCCAGGAATCTCGAAGCAAGAAAGTGTGGTTCGTGCAGACCATCGCCGCTGGCTGCTTTTTGTGCAGTAGCTCGCTCGTCCCAATTTGATTGTTCCAGTTCGCTGCTTGCTGTCACATTGATTTTACCATGACCCGCGCCAAGATAAATGGTTGGAGCCTGACCCTGAGAAAGGCCCCAATAAAAACTAAAAATACATATGAACGGGATAGCAAGAGGAGCGCGTTTCGACATCATTGGGCACGACGATTTCATTTTAGAAATTAGAGATTAATGTACGTAGTGTCTTGAATGTGTCGTAATGCCTAAGGCATATGATTAAGAGATACTATTGAACGAAGATTTGTTGCCTGGTATCCAAAAAAAATCCGGAGCGGGATTACGTCCAATCCAGGTCTCCTTGGTCTCTCTTATCTGCGGATGTTAAGATTGTACTCAATGATTCTGATATCGATCAGGCTCTTTGCCCCAGTGGCAAGATCCGGACTGTCTTCGTATCTTGATTGGGCATGTTCATCGTATGTCACTTGTTGACATTTGGACAGAGCCAAAGAAATTGACCCAGTATGAGAATTTGGACTTTGAGAGAGTTTACATTTTCATCCTTTACGTCTAGTGCTATAAGGGAAAAAGCTTAAAATGACCGGTCTCCCTTAAGAGCCAGGGGCAGAACCGTGCATTTTAGTGTATCAAAGGAGATCAACTGAGTAGTTACTTATAATGAAAGACGCGCAATTTATCATTATTACATCCAGCCAAGATCATTTTCTCATCACCAGATTTTATTGGAATCAAACTCTTCACATCATAAGGAAGATAAAAGCCACTTACCATTTTACTGGCAGTTTCAAATCCCCCCTTACCATCGCCCAATAAAAGCAGGCCCCAACCAGCATCGGCCCGGGCAGTTTCCACCTCCGCATCATATAAATTACCCGCCAACAGCACATCGAGGTGATGATCGCCATTAAAATCATCCACCACAAAATCATTGATTGATGACACCTGTGCTTCCACCGGTAATTGAGAAATTCTAAAATTTCCGTTGCCAATATTTTCCGCATAAATGGATGCGAAATTATTAGCTTCTAAATGCAGGGCTTGCTCTAATTTTGATTCCCCATAAATATCACTTACATCGGATGACGCAAATAAATCGTAATTTGTAAATTCTTCTTTTATGGCTGGAATCTGTTGTGACGAACATTCCCTTCCCCGTAAAGGATACTGTATCCCGAAATTATAATAAGTTAGTACGACATCTTTGGATCCATTCTCATCAAAATCATAATAATAAACTTCGAAGGGCTCGGAATCGGAAGCTTTGTACTTATAATTTAACCCCAAATTACCCAACAATAAATCCTGATCACCGTCAGCATCAATATCAGATGCCTCCACGCTAAACCACCAGCCCTTTTGATTATCGAGATCTGTACCGGTCAGACGTTTAAATCCTTCCGTAGTATTTTCTAAAATAATGATCGAAGTCCACTCACCAACCAAAACAATATCCTGTCGTTCATCTTGATTCAGATCCACCCATTTAATATCATTTATGATACCTATATCCTTAAGGTCGGGTGCAAGCTCAGCACTTTTATCGATTAATACACCATTTTCATTTACTAACAAAAAGCTGCTGGCCGGCTCCGGATAAGACCAGGGAATGTGCCTCCCGCCTACCAACAGATCCAGGTCTCCATCAAGATCAAAATCACAAGCCCTGACTTTGGATCCACTGGATTTTATTGCCGGTATTTGATCTTTGGAATAAGAGAATTGTCCTGTAC
>JABDLW010000897.1 GCA_013001805.1 Saprospiraceae bacterium
TTCCATGATCTTGAGCCGGGGAAATCTTCTGGCTGCATCCAATAGCTGTTGTGCCTCCTCAGCGTCGAGGGCAATCGGTTTCTCACACAGCACGTGCTTTCCTGCCTCCAGAGCTTTGATCGACCACGGCACATGAAGGTGATTAGGTAATGGATTATACACCGCATCGATATCCGGATCGGCAAGTAACTGCTCGTAGGACCCATAGGCCTTGGCCATGCCTAACTTTTTCGCCGCATCTTTGGCAGTGTCCAGATCGCGTGAGCTGATCGCTGCCATTTCGCACAAGTCACTTTTTAACATGCCGGGAACGACACGGTTAAGACCGATTTTGGCTGTACTAATGACACCCCATCTTACTTTCTGCATGGTTTAATTTTGGTTGTTCGTTTTTTCAGGTAAGTAGCCAAGTTATGTATAATAATAGATAATAAATAAGAAGTGAAGAAAAATTGGTCTCGTTAATCCTGTTTAGCTGCACTAAAGTCACTGTCGTAGATAATGACCCTAAAAACATGCGATATTCAAAAGATCCCTTCAGAGATTCGATATTGAGAAACATCTCACTGGCGAATCGTCCAATTTAAAATAAAAAACCAGAAATTAATTATGCAGGATTTCTCTGCATTTTCTCATTTAGAAAATCGGGTTCAACCTTAAATCTCTCCCAGTCTTTCCGGCATTTTTGATATAAATGATCGATCTCTCTCTTTTGACTTTGGGATAAATCATCATATCCGTTACCAGGTGTGTACTGCAATTCCGTCAGATACTTTAATAATGTAAAACACATGGAAGCCTGACCAGTTATGATCAGACTATTCAGTCGATCCTCAACCCTGTCTTTCTCCAAAAACCAAAGCGTCGTGCCAAAACTCGCTGCATCCTGAGCTATCTCCTCCAGCTTTTCCCCAATAACCTGCTCATAAGATCCTTTGAGACCAGGGTCACAGCCTTCCAGATTTTGATAATATGTTTGATCGTGTTGATTTCTCATTTGTTGCTGCTCATAGTCTTCCCTGGTCAGTTGTCGTATTAAATTACTCGCACGCCGAAACCGGTACTCTTCCGAATCATATAACCTTCCATAGACTAACCTCCTCACCGTTTTAAGGAAAATAGTCGATATGAGAATAGTGAGAGATTTGATGCGATCTAAGATCAGGGGTTCAAAACGACCCAGAGGAATTTTCGAGAACTTCAAACTGTGCAAGTCATCCAAAGGCAGGTCATCGGCTAATTCGCTCTTGAAGTACTGCAACTTGTCAGAGATATAACCTTCAATCTTTTTTCGAGCCGAAATCATGAGAAAAATCAAACCTGAGACCAGAACCAATAAAGTAAGTGCAATTCCTGTGAGGGTGGAATCCACAAAAGAGCTATATCCCAAATAAATAATGCAAACGCAACTTAAGATAAAGAGCCCCCATTTGATCCGTGTATACCAAGTTTTTACCCTGGAGGTAAGATTGTAAAAGGTTTGGTTACTCCATTTTCCATCGCCACGGGTTTTACTAAATTCAAATGGATGAAAATAAGGTGATGTCACATCCGAAATAATAATTAAATCGAAAGGTTTGGCGTTTGCGCGGGTTTCGGAAAGGAGTATGCTATCAATGCCCTGATTATCGTAAATTCCGCCATCCATCAATCCAACTTTAGCCATTAGTGGGAGTTCCTCTTTAAGTTCAATCGTTTCTGAATGAACAAAATCATCTGGCCATTCAATGGGTTCAAACCCCCCGGGAAAACAGGAAGAAGCAGCTATAATATCGGATAATTTGATCTCAGCAGAAATGTCTTTTTTGACAGGAAAATAATAGTTGCCAAATCTTCCATCACTTTGAAATCTAAAAATCACGCCCTTGCTAAATTCAGTTGCATTAAACATTACTTCCTCAAGATGCGAATGGGCCATGTTACTGAAAACATCAAAGGTTTCCCCCTGCGTAAAATGCATATCGTAAATCTCAGCAAATGCATTAATCAGGTTCTTACGCTTGCTGGTATTTTGCCAGACAGCTCCCGTGTTTAATTTTTCCAATCCCAACCGCACCAGGTCGGTTGATTTCAATTGTTGAAGAAGAAAATGGTAGAATTCGGCAAATGATTTGCCCTTCTGCTGGTGAAGTGCATAGACAACTCCGGTGATTGTACCTCCGGATACGGTTGACAGGGCGACCACGCGATGCAAAAGAGGCTTACCCTCAAACTTCAATTCGTGTAAGTAAGTCAATGCCCCCAGATGAAAGGAAGCTGCCCGGTAGCCCCCTCCGCTGCAACAAAGGGCAATCCGAGACATAGGAGTCTGAGGAACTTTTACCATAACCTAATGGCCATTTTACCAACCTGCTCAAATACCAAATATAATCAAGTGGTTGCCGGCTTTGAAATCCAGATCAAAAAAAACAACTCCATTTGAATCCAATGGGATAAAAACTTTCAAAAGGACGACAGAGTACTAGAGAAGAATCTGTGCTACGGCCAGGTAAATGAAGCTAAGTAAGGTTGTGTGAAAAGGTGCACCGCACTCTGCAGGAACTTCATAAGATTTCACAGTATGAAAAGGATGAAACTGGTAAAATCCTTTCACGCTGGAAAAATTCATATTTTGGAACCTGAAACAATAAAATAGAAAGATCAATGCAAAGACCAGGATTTATACATACGGTATTTTTTTGGATGAAAGATGATGTCACTCCGGAGGATCGGGTGAAATTTCATCAGGGTGTCGCTGAGTTGACTAAATGTAAGACCATTCTTAATTCTTTTATTGGGCCTCCGGCAGGTACGCCCCGGGAAGTGGTGGACAACACTTATGAATATGCTTTATTGCTGTTCTTTAAGAGTAAAGAGGATCATGATCTTTATCAGAAAGATCCGGATCATGATCTCTTTATCGAGCGATATAAGCATCTGTGGGCCCGAGTGCAAGTATATGATTACCTTCCCCAATAGGAGTTAAAGTCTAAAGGTCAATTCTTGTCCTTTGCCATTTTTCGAAATGATCATTATCAGCCAGTAACGAGCCAAAGTCAGTGTGCCATAACTGTGGACACACTAAATTTGAAGTGATTTTACAAATATTTTATTTGATTTTATTTTTTCACTAAAAATCATCAATCAAAATGATCGTTAATGGTAAACACGCAGGCTCCTGGCGATATGCTTTCTTTCTACTCTTGATCGCTTCGTTTGTAATAAACTGCAGCCAGACGAAAGAACTGGCGGAAATGAGAAGCCGGGTGATTTCACCTTCCGATATCACGAATTTTCATCCCGAAATGAGTATTAAGATTGGATGGGTGCCTTACAAGAATCAGAAACTCGTCCAGACGGATCGGAATGAGTGGAAAATCGTAGCGCATGATACCGGAGATAAAGCTGGTTATATTCCGACCATGGTAATCACCTATCCTGAATCGGGCGATTCCACTATGCTGGATATGGGTATAAAGAACGAACTTCTGGGCAAACTGATCAAACATAGCGCCATGACAATGGAGCCCATTCGGCGGCCTTTTGTTGAGTTCTTTGAGGAAGCTAAATGCCAAAAGTGCCATCCTGCAGATGTAAAAGTGGATTTTGGCTATCAAGCGGACAAATCTCTTGACTGGGACTATGTTGGTGTATTAAATGTTTCCGAAGACCATTAACCGAAGCAGGCCAGACACCGGCACATGAAACTGCTCGAGATAGCCAGACGCTCTTACAACCTGGTGACTGGCAAATAGGCATTGTTCAGAAATTTATTTTGCACGAGTGCCTTCGTACATTTCAAAATGCACAAACCTGCATTCGAGGGGTCCGTTAAAAAGTGGAATCCGCCGACTGGGTTTTAAACCGACTCTCTTTACCGCTTGCAGGTGCGAGGATATGATCCATGCTTCCCATCCGGTAAAATGGGTTTTGAGGACATCGCCGATTTGCTTATAAAAAGTGATTGCATCTTGAAGTGGCATACGTTCATCGTAGGGAGGGTTAAAAATCATAACTCCATTTTTACTTTGTGGCCGGTAATTAAAGAAATCTCCCTTTTCCCACTTTATTGATGTGATCATAGCATTTGCTGCATTTGATTTGGCCAAATTTAGTGTATGCCGGTCCAAATCTCTGCCGATGAGAGATGGAGTATTTGACAACTCTGCATCGTGAGCCTTTTCCCTGATCTGCATCCATCGATCACGTTCAAAAGAATTTAAATGCATAAAACTAAAATGATCCCGTCCTTTTTGTGGTGCGACCCTGGATGACATTAGGGCAGCCTCCATGATAATCGTTCCCGAACCACACATGGGATCAACGAGCGGGGTTTTTTGATCCCAACCCGAAAGGTAAATAAGCCCTGCTGCCAGCACCTCATTTATTGGAGCCCTTCCCGTCTGCAGTCGGTAGCCCCTCTTAAACAGGGAATCTCCAGACGTGTCGAGCGATATGATACAATGGTCGCCTTTAATGAAAACGTTTATTTTTATATCAGCCCCCTTGCTAATTGATGGTCTGCGATTGTATTTTTCCCGAAACTGATCTACAATAGCATCTTTACACTTTAGCGCTAAAAAATGGCTATTGGTAAATTGATCAGCATAACTCACTACATCGATGATAAAAGTCTTGTCTAGTGAAAAGTATTCCCACCATGGCACCTGTTTTACCAGATCATAAAGTGCTTGCTCATCAGGCACTGTGCCTTCATGCAAAGGCATCAGTACCGCCAGCGCTGTACGACACTGATAGTTAAGGCTATAGCATAAATCCATGTCTCCCACGGTCGAAACCGCCCGGTTATGTTCTTCAACTTGTGAACCACCTAAACTTCTGATTTCATCTGCCAAAACAGACTCCAGACCAAAAAGCGTTTTGACGAGAAATCTACGCTGCAGAGTAGCCACTATGATGGATTTGATATCGTAAATAAAGAGTACTTGCCATTAAAATAGTGTTGATCAAACCTGAAAAACTCCGGTGTTAAATTTCTCCAATGATCCATGATTCGCTGCCTCGATTCCCAGACTAATCACTTTTCTGGTTTCGACGGGATCAATGATGGCATCTATCCAAAGGCGGGCAGCGGCGTAGTATGGAGATGTCTGGAGCTCGTAGTCACTCTTGATCTGTTCCAGCAACTCCTTTTCCTTTGCCGGATCGATCTCCTCCCCTTTTGCCTTGAGAGCACTCACTTTGATCTGCAGCAGTACTTCGGCGGCTTGCGTTCCCCCCATCACTGCAATCCGGGCTGAAGGCCATGCGACAATTAAACGGGGATCATATGCTTTCCCACACATGGCATAATTTCCAGCGCCATAAGAATTTCCAACGATAATGCTGAACTTGGGCACTGTGCTATTTGCTACTGCGTTCACCATTTTAGCTCCGTCTTTTATGATTCCCCCATGTTCAGACCGGGTACCAACCATAAATCCCGTGACATCATGTATAAAAATCAAGGGAAGCTGCTTTTGATTGCAGAGCATGATGAATCTCGCTGCTTTGTCTGCTGAGTCAGAATATATGACACCACCAAATTGCATTTCACCGGTTCTGGTTTTGACCAACTCCCGGTTGTTGGCCACGATACCCACCGCCCAACCATCAATTCTCGCGTAAGCACAGATGATCGTTTTACCATACCCTTCCTTGTACTGGGTGATCTTAGAGTCATCGACCAGAGCTTTCAGTAGCTCCAGCATGCTGTATGGTTTTGTCCGATCTTCGGGAATTATTCTATAAATCGATTTTCCTGAAGGTAGTCGTGGTTCTTCGCGGGCAAATCCGATCGTTTTTGGAGGTGCCATATGCTGCACCAATTCTTTGATTCGATCCAGGCAGCTTTGGTCATCAGGCATCTTATGATCAATGATTCCCGAGATTTCACTTTGAGTGAGCGCACCACCGAGAGTTTGCGTATCAACTTCTTCGCCAATTGCTGCCTTAACCAGGTAGGGGCCTGCTAAAAAAATCGAACCGGTACCTTCAACAATCAGGGATTCATCCGACATAATCGGCAGGTATGCGC
>JABDLW010000014.1 GCA_013001805.1 Saprospiraceae bacterium
AATCGATTTGGGGCGCAAAGATAGCTCAAATACAAGATTGTGGGATAAAATGATGACGAAAGCTTTTGTTCTAGTGCTATTTTATACTATCGGCGCTTCGACATTGTGGTGCCAAATTGAAGAAAGCTTCTCTGATGGATCGCTTGCGGCAGATCCATACTGGCAAGGAGACACTTCGGATTTTAGTATAAACAAGAACTTTGAACTCCAATTAATGGCAGATAGTGCAGGGGCTTCTTTTATTTACACCGGCTTTACGCTATCACAAAATGCCGATTGGTCTATAGATTTTCGCCTGACCTTTGATCCCTCCACCAGCAATCAGCTGCGGATTTATCTTTATCTGGATTCGGAAAATCTTGCCCAAGCAAATGGTTACTACATCGAACTAGGGGAATCAGGCAATGATGACAGACTTAAATTTTATAACATTTCCGGAGGAGTATCTCAACTCCTCTCTACAGGCACCAGTTCATTTTCATCCAGCCCTGCTGTCCGCATGCATTGCACTCTGAGAGAAAGCATCTGGGCCATATCTTCGATTGACCCGGACGGAAACCATCACGAAGAGATGGTTATTGATGGCATTTCCGGTGATCTAGCCGGCACAGGTTATTTTGGGCTTCTTTGTAAATACTCAGCAACCCGTAAAGATCAGTTTATATTTGATAATATATTGGTCGAGGACCCCAACATGATCGATGTCAAACCACCCCGGCTATTGGACGTGGAGATAAGTAATCCCAGGCAGTTGATCTTGTCGTTTTCCGAGGCATTAGAGTCATCTTCGGCGGAACATTCAGACAATTATTCTTTAGAAGCTTTATCTTCTCCCGGATTCATTACCCTCAATCAAGCCCTCCTGTTAGCTGATCCATCAATGGTGCAGCTGGACCTCCGGCAACCATTAACCAATGGGGAAGCTTATCAGCTATACGGAAAAAACATACGGGACACCTCAGGAAACGCTGGTGCTGTTACCTGGAAATTTACATATCTGTTGCGACAAAGACTTGAAGCCTATAATGTCCTTATAAATGAAATTTTTGATGATCCAAATCCTCCCGCCGGTTTGCCCAATGCCGAATACCTTGAACTACTGACACTCAAGCCTAATGTGAATCTGGGAGATCTAATCTTAAAAGTGGGAACCAAGGAAATATCTTTACCAGATCAAATTATGCAAAGAGGCGATTTCGTAGTCTTGCATGACCCTGCAGAAGAATCTGAATTTTCTGAAGTTTCCGGTTCCTTGGCTTTGGAGGGCTGGTCAACTCTGGTAAATTCAGGTAACGATCTGCAGTTAGTTACCACAGATGGCAGAATTATTCATTCCGTCAGTTATCAAGATAGTTGGTACCGGCACTCTACCAAGGCACAGGGAGGATGGGCTTTGGAATTGATCAATCCCAAAGATCCTTGTGCTCTCGCTGAAAATTGGCGTGTTTCAGAAAACCTATCGGGAGGAACTCCAGGATTTGAAAACTCTGTCCTGGATTCCATGACTAGCTTAATCGATCCTGGTGTTGTAAGTGTGCTGACGGAGGACAGCACTACCATTCGATTAATCCTCAATAAGAATTACCTGGAAGACTTGGCTCCCACCACCTTCTCCTTAAGTGGACAACACGAGGTCATAACTGCTGTAGTTTCTGGACCAAATCAAAATGAAATTACCCTGGTTGTTTTTCCTGCGATGCGACGTGACGAAGAATATACCTTATCCTTTCCAGGGTTATCAGATTGCTCCTCCACCGCTTTTAGTATGGACCCAGTCGGCCTGGTTCTGCCAAGTCTTCTTGCACCAGGAGACCTGGTCATTTCTGAAGTACTCTTTAATCCAAAACCCGGTGGGTATGATTTTATTGAATTTTACAACGCCTCAGATAAATCCTATTTGCTTAGTGACTTAATAATTGGCAATCTGCAAAATCAAGATACTGAGAAACTGAACCAAGCTTTTACGATCCTGCCCGGGATGTATGTAGTGCTTACCAGAGATCCGATTCAACTCAGTACACGATATCAAGTGCCTCATCCCCATTGGGTCGTTGAAACGGCACTTCCGAATTTTAATGATGCACTCGGAAATGTGACACTTTTTACATCGCGGGGTGGCAAGGTCAGTACTATTGATGCTTTTGACTATACTGCAGACATGCACAGTCGTCTGCTAAAAGATCCGGAGGGTGTAAGTCTGGAACGAATCGATCTGACCCGCACGGCTCAAGATAGATCCAATTGGCATAGTGCAGCCGGGTCAGCAGGATTTGCTACACCTACTGGGAAGAACAGCCAGTTTCGAAGCGAAGGACAAAGTGGACATTGGGAAGTAGAACCACGAATATTTTCACCGGACGGAGATGGTTATGATGATTTTGCTTTACTGAGTTATCGCGAAATTGAAACCGGTACCTATGCACATATTAAAATTTACGATGCAGCCGGACGCCTGGTTAGTTATCTGGCAAATAATCAGTCATTGTCCACCAGTGGTTTTATCCAGTGGGATGGTTCGACCGATCAAGGTACGAGGGCGCCCATGGGCATCTATACCTTTTTCATTGAACTCTTTAACTTGACAGGTAGAATAGACCAATTCAAAGCATCGTGTGTCCTGGCTATGAGATTGGATTAGTGAAATCCGCTGATGCAAGCACCATGAGCGGCGTATAATTTGCAAATAAATTACGCATCTATCTTGTCCTTTTGCACCTATATTTCATCATCCGCAACCTATTATGGCGCCAGGTCATCGCGTCATCTTAACAAATTCAATTGATCATCAATAGTAACTTTAACCGGGCACCCTGTATCTTTGAAAAATGTTCAAAAGCCTGCTAAAGCACCGGTTAGTTAATACGGTTCTGGTTATCGGGATGATTGCCATCACAGCCATTTGCATCCTAAAAACTCCAGATATAATGATACTCAAACGTATTTCGAGTCATGCCAGTCAAATCATGTTGCTGTTATTAGGTTCAGGCTTGTTCTTTCTACTTTTTGATCAGAAGAGGTTACTTTTTACGGCTTTTGGCTGCGTGGCAGCATTATGCTTGCATTTTAAACAAGTGGCTAATATTGATTTAGTGGCTCCAATTAAAACTACAGAACCATCGATCACGATTGCCCAGGTTTCTACCGTTGAGCTGGCTGAACACTGGGAAACCTCAGTTACATCCCTGATACAGTCAGATGCAGATGTCATATCGATACTTGAGATCACTCCCGACTGGGAGATGCTACTGGAGCAACAATTGAAAGATGCATACCCGTATTCGGCGATACTAACCAGAATTGACATACTTGGAGTAGGGATTTTTTCTAAGATTCCCATGGCCAGAGTGGACACCCTGACGATCGCAGAGGTTCCACATTTGAGAGCTTCACTTGAGGTGGGTGAATACGCCGACATTGCTCTTTATAGTTTCAATACTAACCCACCTTTATTCCGCACTTCCCTACTGCAATTAAGAAATCAATTATCGGGCTTGTCTGCAGAGATCGATGCTCAGGGCAAAGCATGTATCACCGCTGGCAACTTTAATTTGGATCAATTTGCTGACGAAATTCAAGATTTCCGGGCAAAGGCACGACTCTTTGACAGTCGAAAAACCATGTCGCCGTCACTCAATACACCCACTAGCCATATATTCTACAACAGTGATTTTGAGTGCCTGACCTTCACCAATCTGTATGACAATGCATCCTACAGAATTGGCATCATTGGAGAATATCAACTAAAAAGGAAATGAGCCGACCCACACAAACCACCTGGCAAAGTTTCAAGGTTGCCACCTTGGGCATCTATCAGTTTCTCTTGTCCGATTACCATGGAAAAGTTCATCTATCAATTGCTACATTCACTTGTTTGTCTGGCATTTACCTGGGTTTATCCAAAATTGAATGGCTTATTGTTGCGCTTTGCATTGGTATGGTTTTTTCCGCAGAAATGATCAATGCGGCTATCGAAAAGCTTTGTGATCTGGTGCAGCCAAAGTTTGATGCCCGGGTAAAGGTAATTAAGGACATCAGTGCCGGTGCGGTTTTAGTTGTCAGTCTGATTGCTGGCATAACGGGTATCGCTATCTTCCTGCCGAAGATTATCACATTAACCCGGGCTTTAACTCAATAAGGTGGTCTTGGTAATATCCAACAATTTCCTGACAGCCATCATATCCGGGGCTTGCGCATAAACCCTCAGTACCGGCTCGGTGCCTGAAGGTCGAATCATGACCCAGGCATCCTGATCGAGGTAAAATTTAAAGCCATCCAATCCATCGAACTTTTTCACTTTATAGGGACCGAAGTTCTCAATTCCTTGCTGGCACCGGGCTACTGCTTTTTCCTTTGCCTCGGGGGAAAGATGGAGGTCATCACGATAATAGTCGAATCTTCCCACTTGATCAAAAACCTCATCGATCAACTGTTTGAGGGTTTTGCCGGTCTTGGCCATGTATTCCATAAGGAGCAGTCCCGTCCATACTCCATCTCTTTCCGGTATATGTCCTTTTACAGCGATGCCTCCTGACTCTTCTCCCCCCAGTAGTACATCTTCGGTTGACATATAGACGGCAATATGTTTGAAGCCAATAGGAGTGGTCACGTACTCCAGCCCCAGGTCTTCCGCGAGTCTTTGCAACTTGTCAGTCACTGAAAATGAACAAACAACTTTCCCGGTTTTTAGGCCTTTATATTCGACAAGATATTTTAAGAGGAGAAGTAAAATACGGTGGCTGTCGACAAAGATACCATCTTCATCATACATCCCAATTCGATCGGCATCACCATCGTTTGCAAGACCAAAGGTCAGGTTTTCATCAGTCCGGATAGTCTCAGAGAGTTGTTTTAAATTGCGATCAATGGGCTCAGGAGGGATGCCATAAAAAGTGGGATTATGCTCACAATGTAAATGACGTGCTTTGGGGAATAATTTCTTTACCACATTCTGACCAGCACCATACATCGCATCGTAAGCCATATTTTCCTGCAATGAACTAATTGCTGCCACATCAAAATGCTTATAAACATGATCAATGTAAATGTCCTCCAAATTACTATAAGTCAGGAAACCCGTCGCTTCCAGCTCTTCCAGTGATTTGTACTCCATCTGAGTTGTTTTAGGAATCAAGGCCTCTACCTCGTTGACTTCTACTGGAATTGACGGGCCACCATATTTCGCTTTTAATTTGAAACCGTTGTAGTCGGGTGGATTATGAC
>JABDLW010000023.1 GCA_013001805.1 Saprospiraceae bacterium
GTTTAGAAATCAGAAATTAATCAGCCTTGATGAGGAACTTGTCTTGATAAATGATTTTATCTACCTGCTAAAAAAACGCTTTGGGGATAATTTGACCTTGGATAAAGAGATAAGTAACCGCGACCTTTTTATTCCACCGCTTACTTTGCAGATGCTCGTCGAAAATGCAGTGAAACACAATATTATCAGTGCCAGAAAGCCATTAAAAATCTCAATTAAGTCGCAAAATGATGATTATATTGTGGTCAGTAATAATCTCCAGGCCAAGAAAACACAGGAGCCATCAACCAAATTTGGACTGCAGAATATCAAAAGTCGTGTAGAATTATTGTCTAATCGCAAAGTAATTATTAATCGACACAGCGAGTATTTTGAAGTCAGGATTCCATTAATAAAGAACCAAATCAGGTGAAGATCCTTATAATTGAAGATGAACCTTATGCAGCGGCACGACTGCAGAAGTATGTGTCTGAGATTGAGCCTGAGTCAGAGTTTGTCGCAAAACTGGAAAGTATCGAAGCGGCTGTAACGTGGTTTGATAATAATGCGATGCCGGATCTGGCATTTTTTGATATCCATCTCTCCGATGGTAGCTGCTTCGAAATATTCGAACATACCAATGTAGATTGTCCCATCATCTTTGCAACCGCCTACGACGAATATGCCTTGAAGGCTTTTCAACAACACTCCATTGACTATATACTCAAACCCATTAAAAAGAAGGACCTGGAGAGAGCCTTCCAGAAAATGAGGAAGTTACAAAAGACACCCACGGATCAACACTTTGATGCTCAGCTGACTTCCGCTGACTCTCCATTAGGAGCCCTTAGATTTTTAGTAAAAGTAGGGTCAAAAATAAACCTGATTAAGATCGAGGACGTGGCTTACTTCTATTCAAAGGATAAAATCACTTTTGCCATTACCAGGGAAGGCCGTCGATTTCCTTTAAATAAAAGTCTGGAAGCCCTGGAAAGTGAAATTTCAGCTCGGGACTTCTTTAGAATCAACCGCAAGTTCATCATCCATATGGAGTCCATCGACAAAATGCATAGCCACACCAAAGGCAGAGTCAGAGTATTGTTGAATCCACCGATTGAAATTGAAACCATTGTGAGTACGGAGCGATCTCCTCACTTTAAGCAATGGTTAAAGGGCTCCTGATTTCACCTTTCACCCATTCATCCCGATATAATACCCATTGGAGCTAAAATCTGCCTTTTTCAGATTTAATTCATTCGCGTCTGACCTATATACCCTGGGACATTTTAATATGGAATGTATTTTTGTTTTTGGGTTGATGACTCGTTGAAGATCAAACCCGAATGTACCCAACGTACTTCGAATGATCGTATCAATATTATGGTCTCAACTGGAAAGAACGGTTAGCAATCCCAATCATATAGGAACACTTAGGAAAGTGTATGAAAATAAAAAATAACAGCTGAAAGTCAATACGCCTTGAAATTACTGTATCTCTTTTTACCTATTGTGATCCTTCATTTGATTTCCTGTACCACGGAAATTCCATTTGACCCGGAACCCATGGATCCCGAACCCATGGATTCATCAGCAGTGGCACCGGTTGATAGCAGCAACATGGATTCTATCGATTCAGGTAGTATGAATGCCGACTCTATGTCACTGTCTGACAGTTCGGGTACGGCTTTGTGCGATTCAAGCATTGTTTATTTTGAACAACAGATTTTACCGATATTCGTCGGCAACTGTGCTTTGTCAGGGTGTCATGATGCGGCAAGTGCCCAGGAGGGAATTGTATTGGAGTCTTACTCCAATCTCGCCGAACACAAGGATCTAATTGTTCCTTATGACCCCGATAAATCTGAGCTTTTTGAGAAAATTACCGAAGATGATCTCAGTGATCGAATGCCACCTTCACCAAGAGATGCATTAACTCAGCAGCAAATCTATTTGATCAAAAAATGGATAGAACAGGGGGCAGAAAATACAATTTGTGAGGAAAAATCTGATTGCGATACCAGTACCGTTAGTTATGCTCAAGATGTTCAGCCGATCCTCGATACTTACTGCATTACTTGTCATGGGACCTCGAATCCGGATGGAGGAGTGAATTTAAGCAATTACGCAAGGGTGATTCTGGTCGCTAACTCGGGCAAACTTCTTGGTGTAGTTAGTTGGACAGATGGTTTCTTGCGAATGCCGCTGGGAGGCAGTCAAATTCCCCTTTGTAGCATAGAAAAGATTGGCGCATGGATTAATCAGGGTGCTTTAGACAATTAGTTGCCATATGAAAAATTACGTTGTTGCTTTTTTACTGATTTTAGTAAGTACACAAGCTTGTTACTATGATGTTGAAGAGGATTTTAGCATGGGAGGGAATGAATGTATGACCGATGGTATCACATACAGCGGTGATATAGTTAGCATTCTATCCAATCGTTGCTATAAATGCCATGCTGCCAATTTAAATTTAGGGGACATAACCCTCGAAGGCTATAATAAACTGAAAATCTATGTAGATAATGGTCGCCTTCTCGGAGCTATCAGGAGGGAGAATGGGTTTTCCCCAATGCCCCAAAATGAAGCTATGTTGCCAGATTGTGATATTCTAAAAATTGAAACATGGATAAGCAACGGAGCACCAAATAATTAAGACATGAAAAAAATCATTGGATATCTTCTACTTGTGGGCATCATCGTTGGAGGCATTGGTTATTACTATACCCAACGAGACTACCGGGACGACATCAAATACACCGATGCAGACGTGGAAATAAATGCTACTGATTTATTTGCTGCATTTGAAGTCAATGAAGATGATGCCAATACTCGTTTTCTCGGTAAAATCATATTAGTTGAAGGGGTTGTTTTGTCAGTTGATCACGAGGGAGAGAAAATCACCATTAAATTAGATAGTGGAGACCCAATGGGAGCCATTGTCTGCGAGATGAATAGAAATATTGAATCAGATGTTGATTCGGTCAAAGCGGGCGATTCCCTTTCAATAAAAGGGGAATGCTCGGGAAAACTATTTGATATTATTTTAGTGAACTGTGTAATGATTTAAAATTATGAGGACTTACTTAATATTATTAATTGCCGTTTGTGTTTATCTGCCATTTTCAAATACCTTGGCGCAAACGTATTTCACCAAGGATGCCAGCATCAGCTTTTACTCACAAACTCCCCTGGAAGAGATTGAAGCTCTTAATGAAAAGGCAGTGAGTATTTTGAATTTTGATGAAAATAGTATTCAATTTTCAGTTCTGATGAAGGGATTCCATTTTAAGAATGCACTTATGCAAACGCATTTTAATGAAAATTACATTGAGTCTGACAAGTATCCTAAAGCCTCATTTGCCAGCACAGCTATGGATCTGACAAATATAAGTCTAACAGAAGATGGTGACTATGTCGCACCAGTTAGTGGGATTTTGACCGTAAGATCAAAGGAAAAAGAAATCTCTACTGAGGCAATTATATCCGTTAATGATGGGAAAATTTCTGGGAAGGCGTCCTTTACCGTCTCGCCAGATGATTTCGAAATCGAAATACCATCGCTGGTGAAGGGAAAAATTGCCAAGGAGATTGAAGTTAAAGTCACTGCCAACTACCAACTTTATGAAAAATCTTAGATCAAACAGATCATTTTTGATCATTGTTTTTTTCCTGGTCTCCTCATTTATTATGGCCCAGGAGGATCTCCTGGCGCTACTGGAAGAAGATGAAACCACAGAAGTGGTAGGAGCGATTTTCAAAACTTCCCGAATCATCAATGGTCACAGTATTGAAAACACACCCAAGGGCATTCTTGATGTAAAAATCAGCCATCGTTTTGGATTTGTAAATAATGGTTTATACGATCTTTTCGGGCTGGATGGGGCGACAATTCGGATAGGTGGTGACTGGGGTATTTCTGACCGAATATCGGTTGGACTGGGTAGAAGCAGTCTCGAAAAAATGTATGATGTCTACGGAAAAATACGGCTGCTTCGACAAAGCACCGGTAAAAAAACAATTCCCTTAAGCATTACGTACCTGGGTACGGCGGCAATAAACACCTTGCGATTTGAGGATCCGGAAGCAAGTAATCTCTTTCAATCCCGGCTATTTTATTCGCATGAGCTATTAATTGCCCGTAAATTTAGTGAGGGATTTAGTATGCAGATTATGCCATCAATCGTGCATAGAAATTTGGTGCAGACAAACGCTGAGACGCACGACGTGATTGCTCTGGGTTTCGGAGGCCGTCAAAAAATATCAAAAAGACTAAGTCTGAATCTTGAGTATTATTATGTACTACCCGATCAGCTTAGTGATCGCTATAAAAACAGTTTTAGTGTTGGGTTTGACATTGAAACAGGCGGACATGTTTTTCAACTGCATTTTACAAATTCGACCTCTATGGTCTCCAAGGGATTTATAACCGAAACGGTAGGTGATTGGTTTGATGGAGGGGTACATTTCGGCTTTAATATCAGCAGAGTATTTACGGTGGGCCGGGGTAAATAGGTTTGGGTTGGCAATGAATATTTTGATTATTGAGGATGAACAACCTGCCTGTAAGCGGCTATTGCGTTTTATCGAGGATTTTAATCCTACCTACCGGATTGCGGCTTGCCTGGATAGTGTCCAGGATAGTTTGCTATGGTTGGAGGAGCACAATCATCCTGATCTAATCTTTCTCGATGTGCATCTATCTGATGGCAACTCGTTTGAAATACTGAGAAATGCGGGGATGAGTTGTCCTGTCATATTCACAACTGCACACAGTGAATATTTAACAAATGCATTTGAGGTATTCACCATCGATTACCTTTTCAAACCTATCAAGCGGCAGGCCTTTAGAAACGCGATGTATCGCTTTTTGGAACGTCGACCTACCTTTCCTCCTCAGGATCATCTTCTGGAGAGCACCACAGATCGCGCTACCCCTGGTTCAACTACCAAAATATTGGTTAAATTAGGTAAGCATTTAAAGTTATTAGAACTCAACAATGCCATTTATTATATTCACATGGATCGCATGACGATCTTGTGTGCCACGGACGATAAGCGATATCCCCTCGACCAAAGTCTAGATCAAATCGAAAAGATGCTTGGTGATGCTGCCTTCTTCAGGATAAACCGGCAAACACTGATCAACTACAACAATATTGCCGACATAATCACCCGGCCAAAATCACGACTTGAAGTGAAAATGGATGATAAAAAGAGGTCAACATTTGTTGTAAGCGTGGAACGCACGGTTGCATTTAAAGAGTGGCTGATCAACGCACGAGTTACCTAGCTAAGTGGTGTTGAAATACTCAAGTTGATTGCAGAAACGGAATTCCGGATGATAGTTACTTTTTTAGTTTTAGAAAAAACTACATCGGATAAGATATCTCCTCTTGAAACAAATCAATCGTAATTGTGGCAGTCTATTGGTCGACACTGGAAGCTTCCTGGCTGGCATACTCACTCCGTGGGTCATGCAGTGTTCTAATTAATGAATCACTCAGAGATATTGTTGAAGAGGCTGAATAGATACCTATACTGTCACCGTTAAAAGTGTAGTCCATCAATGTGAGTTTGACAATTCCATCAATAGATAACTCAATATAATTGCCATACCTGATCAGCCGGAAACGAAATGACAGGTCATCATTGACAGGAAATAAATTGGACTGAATATTATTGAATATGAAATTTTGTTTGTTATTAGCCGGATTAAATCCCCAGGTTCGGATCTGTACGAAACCATTTACCAGATCAAAAGGAAAATAGTAGCCATTGCCCTCGGCATCGACGTCAATAACCAGCCCAAATTTTCCCAGACCTTCCATGGTAAGTGTCCCTTCCCATATCAGACTCCCGGTAGGTTTCCTGAAGTGGAAGATTTCGTAGCCGCTGATAGAGCGAAATGTCCACTTGTTGGGTGTAATCAATTTTTCCGCAGAATCATTTTCCAACAATTGGTGCACTTCGGGAAAATCTTCCTGGGTTATTTGATTTAATGACATCTGATTCCACCGGTAAAAGCTCTTTAAGACCAAACGACCCCGGCCATCGACGTCCAATTGTTTTGGAGGTGGTAAAACCCGTAACGAATTCACCTGTCTATCCGTAAAATAGAAATTGTAGACTAAATATTGTGTGCCATCCCACATCACCCGGGCCGCATAGTTGCCCTGAGGAAGTAGAATGTCAGAATGAAAAGAGCGGTATTCGCCATCAAACTTATCTGAGATCCAATATCGCACCTTGATATCTTCTCGGATGGAACCTACCAGATAGTATCTTTCATGAAATTTGAAGATGCAGGGGCACTCCAGGTCATCGTACACACGAGGATAGATCAATGGTGGCAGATAATCCACCCGGTCCCCTGAAAGCTTCAGTAAAGCGACACAACCACGCCTGGATACCGGTCCTCTGGCATTTCTGGCACAGACCAACAGATATTGACTTCCCTCATGCACGTAGGCAAAGGGATCTCTAAAGCTGGTCCACAGCCTGGGCGAGTCATCTTTGGTTTCGTAATGAGGTGGTATGGGAGTGACCGGCTCCATTGTTACTACTTTGCTCCAGTTTAAAAGGTCATCTGAAATAGCCTTTCCAATCTGTTGTGAGGCTCCACGATCGCTACGTCGTAAACCTGTATAATACATTTGAAAGCCATCCCCGTTTCTGGACACATGCATCGTCCATAACATGTCATCATCCCACTCTCCCGGATCGCCCACAAAAAGTGCATTTTTTACCCGCTTCCAAGAAATGCCATCACGGGAAACGGCGTGAGCGATGTAGTCATGATTAGGAATGATGAGATGAAACAAGTGGTATACGCCTTCGTGATAGAAGACATCAACGTCACCAATTTCCCAGTCACTGTAGCCAGCCCCAGCGTACATATACTATTTATCGTTTTTCAGCCATCCGAAGTGCTTGAATCCTTCAATGATTCCTTCGGCAGCATATCCCTGGGCCAAATATAGATTTTTCTGCGGCCTTAGTACTTCCAATTCGCTCGCTCGGTTTCCTACAATAATTCCTTTTACACCTGATGTGAGCATGTCGAGGTCATTTCCGGAGTCTCCAGCCGTTACAACCTTGGTCCTTGGGATGGCCCATTTCTTGCAAATATAGCTTAGTGCTTTTCCTTTACTGGCTCTTCTCGGCAGTATATCTAAGAATTTATCATGTGAGGGGATAACCGATAGATTTGGCCAGTGTTTGAGTAACATCTGCCGCAATTGGTCCATGTCAAATTTAGCGGGATCATAGTAAAACGATACTTTATGCGCATTTTGCCCCTCTTCTTCCTGTAGCTCTAGCCATCCGATAGATTTCAAATTGTTGTATATGGATTTTCTATCCCATCGCCAATCAAGATAATTACTCCAGGCTTTATCTTTGTGGAAAGTCCTTTTTCCATTATAATATATCTCACTGCCGACTGCGGCAATCAAAAAGTCTGGCCTGGGAAGGTCAAATTCCTGGATAGCCTCTGTAATTAGGGATTTCGATCTTCCACTTGCGAGCGCAAATGCCAAATCGGTGGATCGCTCAGCCAGAAGGCGACGAAGTTCAACTAGACCCGGATGACCTTCTTCTTTTAAGATCAGGGTTCCATCTATGTCACTGGCGAATAACCGATTCATTTTCTGTAGCCTGGTTTCATCAAACGATTTCTCAATAGTATCATATTTCTCCATGGCTGATTTAATATGACCGAGGTAGTCTTTTACATGACGACCCCAACTATAGTACTTCTTTACGTTTAAGGTGCCGTTATTTGAAAAAGTTTTCCATTTATTCTCATCGGTAATTATATTAATAATTGCTTTCTTTATTTCAGTGAAATTTTCCGGATCTACTAATATTCCGTTCTTACAGAGAGGTAATATTTCCGAGGGGCCGCCATTTTTTGTTGCTACGACAGGTAAACCGGTACTTCCTGCCTCGATTATCGTCAGACCAAAATTTTCTTGTAAAGCCAGATTCACAAACACCCCCCTTTTTTCTGCACAATAGCGGTATATGGTAGCAACTTCATTTTCCACGTCGTGTTTCTTTGGAATGGCGAGTTTACCATATAGGTCATATTTATCCATGAGTAAGAGCATCTCAATCAGGACATCCCGGTCGGCAGGCGGAAGGTGTTCTATGTCTTTACGGATACCGGCAAAAATTACCAGGTTTGCCAGGCTTTGCAATTCTTTATCCTTGCCAAACACCTCAAGCAATGTGTGCAGGTTTTTTCTACGGTCGGGCCTCGAAAGTGCAAGGATTACCGGCTTTTGTGGCTGAGACAAGAATTTCTCAATATATTCTCCCACCCAGTATTTTCTTTGCATTTCCTCTGCTTCACTTAAGTCTACATTGCTTTGCAGTTGCAAGTAATAGGGAGCAAATTTTTCAATGTTTATTCCAGGTGCGATAACTTTGAAATTACCTTCATTAAAGTTTTCGTATTCCTTATAACTTTCAATTTCCTGACTGGTAGACGTAACAATAAAAGAGGATTTAGCCAGAGTTTGTTCCTCCGCCTTAATACGTTGACTGAATTTAAATTTTTTTTCCGCTTCTTCCGCAGTCAGGCCGAGTGATCTGATTTTACTCATTTTTGCACGGCCCAGCGAATGTCCGGTATGACTAAAGGGAATTTTTAGCATACGCGAAATTTCCACAGCGGCATATCCCGCATCACCATAGTGACTGTGTATCCAATCAGGCACGATATGGTGAGCTCGCAGGTGGTTGATCGAATTGGCCACAAATTCGTCCAGGTGACCCCACAGCTGCTCCTTCATCCGGTATTTTTTGCCACCGAAAGCTATGCGATGGATGGTAAGTTTGTCATTGATCATCTCCAATGGCACACTGTAGTCCTCAGATAGCTGGTCATCGATGATCCGTCTGGTGAAAATATCTACGTGATTCACCTCCGGACTACGGGAAAGTTCTTCAGCTACTTCGTAGACATACCGTGTTTGTCCTCCATTGTCTGCGTCTCGCCCGATTTCCAAACCATTTCCTCTGAGAAGTCCATGGATATTGATTATCAGAATACGCATACCCTGTTGATGGACCGTTGTCATTCTAGTTAAATTAAGGTGATAAAAAAAAGATCTCCAAAGTTATAAAAATGAAACTAAGGAACTGACATAGTAAGAGTCGATCCTGATGGTGACCGCTCGACCCTTGTCATTAACCTGGCTTTGTTGACATTTGGAAGCATAATAATTTTAGTACAGAATTTTAACGAGGATCCAACAATTTTAGCTGTGGTCGTGTCTACCGGTTGATAAAATTGGATTTAAATAACGTCTTAGCGCTTATCGAGATTTTTTCATCTTTTCAATGTTGTAAATTGCCTGGTCTGATCAATACTTTGCCCAGAAAGAAGTTGAAATGAGATTTCTAACCCAAGAAGGAAATAGATTACCACTATGAAAAAATACGATGTAATTGTCATCGGCGCCGGGAGTGCTGGATTAGGTAATGCAGGGGTGGCACACACCATCGGTTTGAAGACTTTACTAATCGAGAAGGATGCAAAGCATTTTGGCGGCGATTGTACAAATTTCGGATGTGTGCCCAGTAAAGCCCTGATTCACATTGCACAGCAGTTTCATGCAGCAAAAAATACAGCAAAATTTGGACTGAAAGTAGAAGGAAAAGCCAATATGCAGACCGTGCTAAAATACATTCATGAAAAACAGGCAATTATCCGGAATGAAGAAGATGCAGTAGCATTAAAAAATCAGGGCCAGGATGTGGTCATTGGTCATGCTCGCTTTGTAGATAAGAATACTGTTTCTGTGGATGACGAGTTTTTTAGTGCACGGATCATTATACTATGTACTGGTTCTGCACCGCGAATGATCGATATTCGAGGAATGGATAAAGTCCGACTATATAATAACGAGAACTTGTTTTACGAGTGTGATGATCTTCCTGACCATTTCCTTGTCATTGGGGGTGGCCCTATCGGTGTTGAAATGGCACAAGCATTCTCTCGCCTGGGTTCCCAGGTAACGATTGTCAATAGGGGAGAGCGACTCCTCAAGAAAGAACCGGTGCGAATTTCAGCTATTTTACAGGAACAACTCGAGAGCGAAAGCATCCGTGTCATTAATGCTGCCGAAGTCAAAAAATTTGATCGGGGCCTCGTTTACATAAATACTGGTGATGAGTTGCTTGCCTTACCCTGCGATGCCACCTTAATGGCCATTGGCAGGGTCGTAAACATAAAGGATATGGATTTGGATAAGGCAGGTATTGAACTCGATGCGGATGAAAAAATCAAAGTAAATAGCTATTTGCAAAGCAGCAACAAACAGGTTTATGTGGCAGGAGATGCCGTTGGAGCTTACATGTTTTCGCACGGAGCTGAAAAAATGGTACGTCAACTCTGGCGAAATTTGTTAATTCCTTTCTTGAAAAAGACAAATACGACCGAAGATCTAAGTTGGGTGACTTTCACCGATCCTCAGGTAGCTCATTTCGGGGATATTGAAAAAGATCTGGATGTCAGAAATGTAAAATACCATCGTCAGGACCAGGACTTGGCACATGATGATCGTGCAATCATTCAGGAGTATCGCTATGGTTTCAGCTCCTTTTGGATGACTCCAGGAAAGAATGTCCGAAACAGAAAAATACTTAGTGGAAGTATGATAGCTCCGCAAGCGGGTGAATTAATTCAGGAAATGCAATTAGCCAAACATGCAGGTATTCCTATTAAGAAAATCACCTCCAGAGTTTACCCCTATCCGGTAGCTTCGCGTATTAATCAAAAAACTATGCGCGGTGTCATGGCCCATTCGTATACCAATTGGAAAAAGAAACTGGCTAGAACTGCCTTTCGCTTTTTTCACTACTGACGTTCGCCTTTGGCTCAGTCAGCATGGGCTCTCGCGCATTTGCTTTACTGACGTTCGCCTTCGGCTCAGTCAGCAATTCAATCTCGATCTCAACTTCAACTTCAACCTCAACAGCAACTGCAAACTCAATCTCAACTGCAACGCCCAACTTCAACGGCAAACTAAATCTCAACTCACATACGAGTTCAAGTGAAATTCATCACTTTCCACATATATTCCTGATGCTGCTTTGGTCGGTCAGTACTTTCATTCGACATTCGCTCATTCGTAACTCGTCATTCGCTCATTCG
>JABDLW010000027.1 GCA_013001805.1 Saprospiraceae bacterium
GTTTAGAAAGTCGTTGTCAATTGTCAGATATGGAGCTCGTCTCCATTACCCTGATGAATCTGGGTTCAGACACTCTTTCTACGATTCCGGTCGAAGTCGAAGTGAATGGAGGCGGTTATATGAGTCGGGTACTTACATGGGAGAAATTCTCCCCGATGAGACAGATACATTTAATTTTTTTCTGGATCTTTCGGCTATTGATGTCTACAACATTGAAGTACTAGCGGTTTTGCTGCTGGATGAAGATCCTTCGAACGATACCATCAGTATAAGCGTGGAGCACACTACACCGGTAGTGATTTTTCCCTATAGTGAAGATTTCGAGTCATTTGCTCCATGCGGAAACAACTTTGGTCCTTGTGGCTTTGATTGCATGGTTGCCACGGCAAATGGATGGATTCAGGACGCAGGAGATGGTGATGACTGGAGAATAGGTTTCGGCACCACCGGCTCAGGAGGCACCGGGCCGGACCAGGACCACAATCCCGGCACTCCGACTGGCCAATATCTATTTACTGAAGCATCCGGCTGTCAAGGCGTGACAAGTATTTTAATTTCTCCTTGTTTCGATTTGAGCAATTTGGGAGATCCCTACGTAGACTTTTATGTGCACATGTTTGGCAGTGATATGGGAACCATGAGTCTTCAGATTACTATGGATGGTGGACATACCTGGATGGAATTGTGGTCAACTACTGGTCAGCTTCAGACAGCCGGTGATGAACCCTGGGCATTACAGGAGGTAAGTTTGAATCAACCTCCCGGTATCATTCAATTACGCTGGATTGGTTTGACCGGGCCCGGTTTTTTAAGCGATATGGCCCTGGATGACGTACGTATCTATGATCGTCAATATGCTACGTGTTTTTTAGATAGTATTTTCGTTGATAATGCCCTGATTGATATGCCCATTGATCTTTACCGGGCTTCGAGTTACATTGAAATTAATGCACTGATACAATCCGGTCGGAATATAATTTTCAAAAGTGGAATCGAAATCAATTACGTTTTTCCATTTGCCATTGAAGCCGGGGCTACCCATGTGGCAGAGATCGAATTTTGTGAACACGAGTGAAAAACTGATGTAAGGGAATAAAGGATCATGCGATTTATAAAATCGGGTATGGATGTCATGGGGAATATTTTAGCATGAATTTAATTTTTCGAGCTCTGATCAGATTCTTTAATTTGAATTCAAAAGTCCAGTCAGGCAATAAATGATAAACGTTCCTGGGTTGTTAGCATGAGTAATAACAAAATCCTAGCATTTTGAGAGATTTGCTACTTCTTTATTACCTTTAAAAAGAAGCAAAAAATCGTTCATTATCTTGGGAAGTTATTAATTGGGATGTGATCAGTACGGTTACTGAAATAGTTAGTAAACTGACTATAGTCGTTACCTTGATTTATGTATTGATTCAAATCCCGTTGAATTCCCGGCAGTTGGAAAGATCTGTGCAGGCAAATCGTACCACCAATCTGCAATCAGTCAATGAGAATTTTATTACATGGAGACAAATGGTCCTCTTAGAGGGATATGCCGAAATCTGGATTCAAGGGCTCAATGATCTGCATAGTGTAAATCAGAATAAAAAGTAATGTTTAATATTTTAGACAAGTCCTGACCGAAAGCGTTAGGATAATTAAACGAGCATAGCTCTTCACATCTACAGCGTGATGGTTAAAAAGCCCGAACAGCCCTTACGTGGTAGTTGTCGTCGGCATCCAAAGTATTCTGACCGCCATGCTCGAAATTGTGTGCCCACGCGGTGCCGCCTGAGGTTCCCTCAGTAGAACTCCAGTAGGACTCACCCGCAAAACCACCAAGACTCGCTAAGTGTAGATTTGTATACATCAGGTTTAATTCTTCTTTTGAGGGTAAATACCAGTCACCGTAACCTCCTTTCTGAAGTTCTGCACAGAGCCTTGATGCATAGGTATTCCCGTCATCTCCTATCGCCACCTGTGAGGATATGATAATAGCCGTATTCATTTCTCCAGCAAATGGACCGTCTCCCTTAGCTTGTGTATTACCAAATGTTCCGCCATACCACCTTATGCTGGTACTAAGATTCGCAGTATCTGCTGCAAGCCCATGCTCTCCTGACTCATCTACATAAAAAACAATACCGCCCTGAGCCATATCGCATATTTTATATTGACGCACAGCCAAGGTACCATCAGATTGTCTCACTACATTGGCTGATACGTCAGTTACCGTGTCCATTACTGTAATCTTTGTCTTGCCTTCTACTTCCACATTTTGGGCACCAAGGCCAATGGCCATTAGACTCATTATGAATGATAGTAATGCTGCTTTTTTCATTTGTATTTTTTTATTGAAGCGATGGTTTATACCGGTGCTATTAGTATAGCCACTCTGGTAACATTAAAAATTATTGCACAGGTCAATCCTGAATACAACGCACAGAGCATCCGAGCGCCCGACTGCCGGTGGCCATGCCGACAAAGCTGCTATCGAATAAGAAGAGGCGGGCAGCCAGGTCGCTAGCCGTACTGCTCCAATAATGGCCAAGGGTACCGAGAGTAAAGAGCGAACCATCGGTGCCGTTGCGGTAGCCCGCTGAAGGCAACTTAAGCGGGGAGGCGAAAGCTCCGGCAGCATCATTGGACGACCAGGTCAGTCTTTCCTGTTCCCACTCTGCAGCAGTAGGTACACGAAATCCGGAAGGGCAGGGATTATTTTCTCCCGCCGTGCCTGACCACATATGAGTTTCTACATTGCTCAACCAGTTAAATGGGCTTGAGCCGGTTGTGATAAATAAACCGATTTCGGTAAAATAATTACTTGCCTGAGTTGGAGTAGTTCCGGATGTGCGTATCTGATGTCCATCGGCATTGCGTCCCCACTGGTAAAGGTCGCCATAACTGGCGGTATCAGTAGAGCTGGTAGCTACCTGGCTCGCACCCAGATTGCGATCTAGCCATACCTTACCTGTAACCAGATTGACTACCGTGCCGTAGTTGCCCGTGCTCTGGGCATACAAGGTAGCAACATCTCTCACCGCTAAAGTGCCATCAGCCTGCCTTACCACAATCTGATCTGCGGCATTATCCGTAGGCATATCGGTAATCTTCGCTTTGCCATCCACCTCTAGATTTTGCGCAATAGATGGGGCCGATATAAGCAACACAACTATGCACATCCATGCATAAATTTTGAATACTTTTTTACTCATGATCTGTACATTTTGTTTTTAGATTTCCTTGATTTTATATTCCTAATCCAGTATTTAAATCTGTCGACCTTCTTCAGGTCATATCCACCTGATCTGAGATAATTTTTAATAAATCAGTTATTTTTTGAGTATCAATTCCTCTCCCGGCTTCCACCTCCTCAAGTATTTTCGCAAATCGCTTATTGCGATCAGCCATCATTATCAATTTGGACCTCAGTATTTCATTGGCGGCAGATTTATTTTTGTCCATTTTTCATCTCGCTCAGATCCTTTCCATACCTCTTGTTCCGGATCTGCGATACCACCGTCCGGTAGCTCAGATGGCAGGAAGGAGTAATTCAAGTTCAAATCCCCTTCTGATCATTTGGGCGACATTTCTGGCCTGCAGCTTTTCCATCAGTGACCTGCGATGATCCTTAATGGTATGGTTGCTGAGAAAAAGCTCCATAGCAATATCGGTGGAGGAAAGTCCCTTGGATAGCAATTCCAAGACCTCATGTTCTCGCGGAGAAAGACTTTTGCGATATCCTATATCATAGTCATTTTGCATAGTATTGGATTTATAATAAATGAATGGACGCAAGATGATCTAAAAAGAGATAGCATCTCGCATTTGATAGGTGGACAAAAGGTAGACAAGCCCGAAAAATAGGTGACATAGCTCCACCAGGATGGATGCTTGCCGTGTTTTAGTGCCTAGATGAGATTAACCAGAAAATGAGTCCGCGTCGGTTTTGAGCCAGTGTGCACTATGGACTGGAAAGTGACATTTTGGACCCCATGTTATATTAAATTTGACCAAACTCATGCTCAACATTTTTGAACAATCTATGAATGCCTAACTTAGTGTCGTATGAGTTTAAGAGAAAATAAAAAGTACAGATATATTATCCTACTATTACTTTTAGCAAGCCTGAATCTAGCTAGTCAGGAAAATACCTGGGATAGTTTGTACCAAAACATTCCCACTACAACCGACAGTCTCCGTCTTGAAGCTTTGAATGCACTTACCTATCAGTCGGTTCTTGCTGATCCAAGTTTCACGATGGGCATCATCGATGAGCAGTACGAGCTGGCTGGGATATTATCCAATGAGCTACAAAAAGCCAAGGTGTATAATGTGCATGGCATCTATCACAATTATCATACGGGGCCGGATAGCGCCATCTATTACTTTGACAAAGCTCTAGTCATATATGAAAGTGAAGATCATCTTACCGGTGCGGCCATGATGAACAACAACATCGGTATTATGCTGAGGAAATTAGGAGATTTTGATGGTGCCCTTCAACGGCATTTAGAAGCCCTAAAACTTTTTGAAGAATTGGGTGACAGTGCCACCATTTTCAAGGTTCATAATGCCATCGGGATTGCCTACAAATCAATCAATGATTATGATAAGGCGGAAGCACATTATCGCAAGGTCCTCGGTTACTCGATCTGGACCAATAATGAGGTTTCTAAGGCCGATGCATTATCCAACATCGGGAATATACTTGAGGATGAACCGGAAGCGATCAGACTTAATCAGGAAGCTGCCGACATTTACAAATCACATGATTTGACTTACAAGATGATGGCAAGCCTGCAAAGCATCGGACATTCCTACCATGAACTGGAGAACTATCCTAAAGCCTTGGAATATTATGCTATGGTTCGTCCCTTAGCCGAAGAAATGGAATCGATTCACTACCTGGCGACATTGCTTCGTGATATTGGGGACGCAGAAAATAAACTTGGATTACAGCAGGAGGCCTTACCAAATATGGAACGGGCAGCATTCCTGCTTGATTCCATTGGCGAATATAGAGACTATGTGATTACCTTGGAAGTTTTGCACAAAGCTCAAGCCGAAGCCGGCTCATATCCCAAGGCCTATCATACTTTTCTCAAATATCATCGTTTAAATGACTCGATTAAATCCGTGGAAGTATTGGAAAACATGTCAGAACTGGAGACCAAGTACGAAACGGAAAAGAAAGAAGCACAGATAGTACTGCTCAACAAACAAACCGAGTTGGACAGCACCAGAAAAAAGGCACTCTGGGGAGGCCTTATTCTTCTTACCGTCTTAGCTGGCGGCATTATTTATGGTCAGGTGCAGCGCCGGAAAAAGATCCAGGCCATTGCGGAAAAGGAAAAGCAAATAGAAATAGAAAAAAGGAAATCTTCAGAACGGGAGTTGGAATTTAAGAAGAAGGAATTATTGGCTAAAGTATTGCAATTGGCTCAGAAAAATGAATTTCTGCAGTCTCTCGAAGAGCAAGTATCTGCTCTGAAATCTTCTGCGGATGATTCAGTCAATACGACTTCGCGACGCATTCGAAGGATGATAAGTAATGATGCCCTCGATGCAAATGAATGGGATCAGTTTGCTGAGGAATTTAGTAGCATTCATCAGGATTTCATCGCAACCATTACGGAAAAATATGGCGCATTTTCTCAAACGGAGTTACGCCTTGCCTCTCTCCTAAAAATGAACCTGTCTTCCAAAGACATTGCGAGCATTCTTCGTATTTCAGATGCAGGCATCAAAAAGGCGCGATACCGATTGAGAAAGAAAATGGGTTTGGAGACGGGAGAGGATTTGCAAGCCATCATAGTGGCTATTTAAGGTTGCTTTTTAATCGATACTTGCATGACGATTCTTCGCTTGTCAGTATCTTGGACGATATCGGTAGCCTCACGAATCAGTGTGAATTAAGATGCATCACAAGTACTTTCTAGAGCTCAGCTTGTGCTTTTCCGGGTATCACTGCATTGGGGTGGATTGCAAATCATGTGCTATATCTTGAAATCGAAGTAATATGTTTGATAGCACGTCCTTTCGTATCGCATGAAAAAAGACAGCATGGTCATGTTGTGAAGTAGAATGACATTCTTGGCCGTACCCAAGTTGGAAAGATCAGGTATTATATAAGCTCTTACCTGTTCCATTTTT
>JABDLW010000075.1 GCA_013001805.1 Saprospiraceae bacterium
CTCCTACCCATTCGATCGTGTTACCGTTTACTACTCCATCCGAATTTTTACCGCCGGGGCCAGTAATATCGCGATTTGCCTTTTGGTCTTCACTTAATGAATTAAAAAAGGCTACCCATTGCTCTTCTGTTAGTTCGTATTTCATACAATAAAAAGCTTTAAATCCTTTGGGAAAAGTCACGGGAATAGGACCAAGGCCATCGCCGCCTACTGCTACTGCGTTGTAATAAAGAAATCCGTTGACAGTACCGACATCAATCGCATTTTCCGAGGTAATTTGATATGAGTTAGATGTAGACGGATACTGGTAAAATTTATTTGCTTCGGTACCTGATGTGCCTCCTACATAGAACGGACCTTGTGGAACATAAACCATTTCGATGGCAAAAACTTTCAAATCTACCTGGTCATTATCCTGAACACCGTTTTGACCATAGTTCCAACGTATCCGGATATTCTTCCAATTCACATTTCCACTGCCGCTTGACTCGCGGTATATCAGACTTCCGGTAAAATCCGACATCGCATTGATCATCGCGCCGTCTGGCACCTGGTGGCCGTCATCTGTACCATTGACATAATGCACTCGTGCATGGCCCCAAGGGCTATTATTAACCCGATACTTGATACAAATCCAGGCAGCATCGTAATTGGCAGGACCCGATGATAAACGCCAGGAATTTTCCCAACTTAAATCGAATTCAACCATAACAAAGTCCTGAGTAGCATCTTGATTCACCACGGAAATGCTGTCTACTTTTATATTATTGGCAGCAAGATGAATGCACCAAACTAAGAAGCTGCCTAGTATTACTTGTGCTCTCATATAAAACGGATTAATAAAACAAAAAAGCAGATGAAGCTATGACTAAATCAAATGCTTTGCAAGCTTTAATCGAAGAATAAGTTTGTCCTAGTACCCAAACCTCATAAGATCAATCTTGGCAGATCATCCTTAAAGCATTTTGGCCCCAGCAATGCGTTTTTAACTTCGTTAGTCACTATTCTTTTGGCTGGAAGTAACGTGATCATGAGATGCAGTGTCCCTACATTTTCTTGCACCGACGACTTAACTTTCATGTTTTTCATCTAATTTTAGAGCGTTCTAAAAAGCTTATGGAAGTACAACCTCTGATAGATCATCTGTCGCGATATGTAACCTTAAGTGATGTGGAAATATCGCTTTTGAAGAGCCGCATCACCTTTCGCAAATACCCGCGAAATCAATTTGTGGTTCAACAGGGAGATATCTGCCGGCATGAAAGTTTTGTGGTGTCCGGATGTCTGCGAACCTATCATATTGATCGTCAGGGTAACGAGCACATTATCATGTTTGCGGTGGAAGACTGGTGGACCTCCGATCTGGGGAGTTTTATCAGCCAAACACCGGCAAATTATAATGTGCAATGTCTGGAGCCAACCCTCCTGATTCAATTTAGCCAGGAGAATCTTGAAACACTTTATCAGGAGATCCCGGTACTCGAGCGCTTTTTTAGAATCATTTTACAAAGAGCCTATGTGGCCGCTGACAAAAGAATAATACAGAATTTCAGTCTTACCGCCAAAGAACGATATTTAGAATTCCGAAATCAATATCCGCAAATTGAGCAACGGGTTCCTCAATATATGATTGCCTCCTACCTGGGTATTACGAAAGAATTTCTAAGCAAGATTCGACATCAGCTGATGACCGAATAGAGGAATATTAATCTAGTTTAATGTTTCTTTTTAATCTAGTTCATTTCCCATCTTCTCATGTGACCAGATATTTGTAGCATAATTAACTACAAATATTATGTCAACCTTATTAGAGAAAATCAGTGACCTGAACGACCTAATTCTTCAGGGGAGGGCTCTCGAGGCTTTCCAAAAATACTATGATGAAAATGTAGTCATCCAAGAGAACGAATTGCCACCCACCGTGGGCAAACCTGCTAACCTTAAACGGCACAAGACATTCTACTCTTCGATTACCGAGTTTCGGCTTGCCCAACCACTTAAAGTAACAGTTGGAGAAAACATTAGCATGGTCGAATGGCAATTTGATTACACCCACCGGGAATGGGGTGAGCGCCACTATACCCAAGTCGCAGTGCAGGAATGGCGCAATGGGCAAATTATCAAGGAAAAATTTTATTACAACATTAAATCATAAAGAAAAATGAAAAATCGCATTTTTAATACCGATGAATCCTGGGCTCCTTTCATTATGAGAATTATTCTGGGAGTGGTCATCTTTGCTCATGGAGCACAGAAACTTTTTGGTTGGTTTAACGGTTACGGATTTCAAGGGACTATGGATTATTTTGTCCAAACGGTGGGCCTGCCCTGGATCATAGGTTTCAGCATTATTGTTTTGGAATCCTTAGGAGCAATTGGTCTGATCCTGGGATTTGCCACACGGCTTTTAGCTCTAAGCTATACGCTATTAGCTGCCGGCATTATTCTGACCGTCCATTTACAAAATGGGTTTTTTATGAACTGGGGGGGAAACCAGCCTGGTGAGGGGTTTGAATTTTTCCTTCTGTGGATCGGACTATCACTTGCATTAGTCTTAGCCGGAGGTGGGAAATTTTCTCTGGACAAAGCCTGGATCAAATAGACTATGTCTTTAATTATCTAAATGTTCAAATGGGAAAACGGGTTGGCTACGGTGGCCAATCCGTTTTTCTTTAGGCAAGAAGTACCAATTATTGCCTATAGTACGATCCCGAAAATGGTTCGTCTTTCTCTTCATTGGCGCGACGGGGAGCACCAGATTTT
>JABDLW010000081.1 GCA_013001805.1 Saprospiraceae bacterium
CAGCCGAAATAACCAGTACCAAATTGAAATATCAGGTCACCACCGTATTTCAGATGGTAAGGGCTGATACCACCTTCTCCCGTATTATGGGCAAACCCTCCCATCTTGGCCCCACCATTCAAGGCCAGGATTGCATTTTTACTCAGTGAACCAAAGCTCATAGCTGAAATATTCAATAGGCTGCTGCTGTAAGGTTGTGAGCACTCCAGTCCACCCACTGTAATTCTGGGATTTAACTCGAGTGCACTGGGTAAATCTGCTGTAATACTGTGATTAAGCCACTCGTAACCTTGCTCGTATACATCGAGCTGCGTACCAAATGGAGTTGTGTCCAGCTCATGTTTAGCCCGCTGATAGACTATGCTTCGATTAATGCGATTTATTGGCCTTCCACTGGTGTCAGACTCGATAAAGTATTGGTACATCTTTGGTCGCAATTCCTCCATGATGTAGCGACCTCTTCCCAATACCGGAAAGTTTCTCATGATGGCATGTTTCTTTTGAAAGATGTCGTAGAAGCCAACCAAAATGAGTGGACCCAAAACAACAAAAGACCACCAGACGGGCGACCACACAAACCAGCCGATGCAGGCAATGAGCAGAATCGATAGGAGGCTAAAGGCGATAAATTCATTGCGCATAAGACTGAGAGATTTTAATAGCACCAAATTACTAAAATAGTGCCTTCCGACACATGACGGCACAATTCATACTGTCATGGCTGCTAATCCGCTGCCGCTTCCTCAGCGTCGGAAAAAATTCATACTTTCGATGCCACTACAAAATAAAAACATGAGCAAAACCAAGATTACTGTACTACCCAACGGATCATTAAAAATTGAAGGCCAATTCGATATTGTAGACAAGGAAGGTGCTATGTACAATCTTCAAGGCAGAGAAATCATTTCTTTGTGCCGTTGCGGCAAGAGTCAAAATAAGCCTTTCTGTGATGGAAGCCATAAGGGTCATTTTGAGCATGAGGCCAAGGCATTTGATCTGCCACCCAAGAAAGCTTAGAAAACAAGGCTTACCGGCAACTCGATCCAAGCTTTTTGGTCAAAGGCGCATTCCTTTAGAAAAAAGACCAAATTGTTCTTTGTCGGGATAGTTATATTAATTCTCAAGTAATTTATTAGGCTGACAGAACATCAGTCCTTGATCTTGGCGACAAATGCCCGGGCCATAAGCAGCATGGTGATGAACAAAGATATTCTACCTATGAAATCACCCCATTTTACATAAAAGGTGATGTCATTGTTTTTAAAAGCGGTGACGTTAATGGCATTAGCTTCAGCGTAGGTGGTTTTTTGACTAATATCTCCTCTTTGATTGATTATGCAAGAGGTGCCCATATTTGCTGAACGAACGACATCTCTGCGGCACTCAATAGCTCTAAGCCGCGCAAAATCAGCATGCTGACGGTGCCCAGCGGTGTTATCCCACCAGCCATCATTAGTCATCACAAGGAAGATATTGGCACCCTTTTTTACAAAGTGAGTCATAAATTCGCCAAAGATAGATTCATAGCAAATGGCAGGTGCCAGAATCGTTCCACCGTTTCCAGTAAAAACATTAAATTTTTGGCGTATCCGGTATCCATTTATGGTCCCACCCAATTGATCTACTATTGGTTTTAAGAAGAACAAAATCTTTTTGAATGGAAAGAATTCAGCCCCAGGTACGTATAATGCCTTATAGTACTCTTCGATATTTTTTTCCGGATCGATTTGAACCGCACAATTATACTGTTCAATGTAATCCACATTTCCATCCTGCCTTCTGATGGCCCGTGTCGTCGACAATTTTATTTCTTCCTCGTCATCCAGGAATCGATATGCACTCAGACCGGATATTACTTTCACTTCCTTCTCTGCTGCAAAATTGGCCAAAGCTGATACTGCATCGGAGGAGAAAGGTCGATCTAAATCCACTCGTGAAAAAGTAGTCTCGGGTAAAATCACATACTCAGTTTCAGGGGAAATCTCTGAATTTGCTATTTCCAAACATTGGGCAACCATACGGTCCATGGGTAGGGAGAATTTCTCGAAATGCGGTTCAAAATTAGTTTGCACAGAAACGATTTCGACTGGTTCTCCCTTCTCTCGATAGGAAAAATAAACGATGGCGGATATCAAACCCGGTACAATCAGCCATGCGAGTGGTTTGAACCATTGCATTAGTCTCCAATTATGTGGTTGACTAACCACTTTAAAAAGTAAATAATTGACGATCAAAATCCAGGCTGACCCTCCCAAAACTCCCGTATAACTATACCATTGGACTCCAAAAGGCATTTTGGCCAATCCATTACCTAGTGTCAACCATGGCCAGTAAAGCTCCCAACGCATGTGTAAGAACTCAAAGGTTATCCAGCAAACCAGAAAGGTTAGCAATCCCACCGGACCACCTAATTTTCTGACCACGAAAAGATAGGCCAACACCGGTAATGTCATGAGTAAAGCATTAACAGTATTGGCAAAAATACCGGCAAAGTAAGCTGTGTTGGCAACCCAATAAGTAGTCCAAATATTCCAGAGGATAAAGGTGAAGTAAATGAGCCAGATATCATTCAGATACCTATGATCCTTCTCATGGAGTGCAACGAGTAATGGAATGAAGCCAATGAAGAGAAAAAATGGTAGGGGAAATGGTGGGAAGCCAATACTGAGAAATAGTGCAGAAAGGCAGGCCAGTCCTATCTTTTTCCAAAAGTTCTTTTCACTTAATTGCCGTCGTTTGAGTAGAAGTAAAGTGAGAAAAGAAAAAGAAGTGAATTGAAAAAGTGGTAGGTGCCCCCAAAGTTCATGCTCATTATATAGATGGAGCAGCGAATAACTAGATACCACAAAAATGATTACCAGAAGCCAGATCACGATCTTGGCATAACGCCCGATCATCGCACAACATCTCCTTTGGTCCACCCCTTGGGAGCGGCCACGAAGCCCAGCTTTCCATCTTTATCTTCCGCCAATAAAATCATACCCTGAGAAACTACACCCCGGATTTTTCGGGGTGCCAAATTGGCTACCAGAACAATATCCTGTCCCACAACAGTGGCCGGATCGTATGATCCAGCGATACCAGAGACAACTGTTCGTTCTTCAAAGCCCAGATCCACGGTTAATTTCAACAATTTATCTGCTTTTTCTACTTTCTCTGCGGCAGTAATTGTGCCCGTTCGCAAATCAAGTTTAGCAAAGTCTTCGAAGGAGCTAACTTCTTTGATGCCATTGACGGCGTGGGCATCTTTGTCCTTGGTGCCCCCATTTAATTTTTCGATTTGGGCCTTAATTTCCTCATCATCTATCCTTGAAAATAAATGTTGTGCTTTTTTGATTTTATGGCCTGCCGCAATTAAATGTTTCCCTTCTGAAAGCGCATCCATTTGATCCATAAACTCGCCCTTTTCCTTAATCACCGGAAGGGCCAGCATCTCCTGGATTTTATCACTGGTAAAGGGTAGAAAAGGACGAAGTGCAACACTTAAAGCAGCTACATACTGCAAGCTGAGATTCATCACCACCTTAACCAGATCCGGATCGGTTTTTTCAAACTTCCAGGGCTCATTATATTGCAATAATTGATTGCCGGTGGTAGAGAGCTCCATCAATGATTTGAGTGCACTGCGAAAATCGTAAGCCTTAATATGAGATCGGTACTCGTGGAGCTTATCGAAAAGATCTAATAATTCCGAATCATGCCAGGTCGGTGATCCCGCCTCCTGCGGGGCACTAATAGAAATGCTTTCATCGAATACTGGCACCACACCATTATAGTACTTATTGGTCAGGACTAAAACCCGGTGGATAAAATTACCCAAATTGTTGACTAGCTCATTATTTATCGCGTCTTGAAATCCCTTCCAGGTAAAATCACTGTCTTTGAGTTCTGGCATTATTTTAAAGCCATAGTAGCGAAGCTCATCTTCCCGTCCGGGAAAATCTTTCAAATATTCGTGAATCCAGACTGCCCACCCCTTTGATGTGCTCACTTTTTCTCCCTCGAGATTGACAAACTGATTGGCCGGAACATTGACCGGAAGGTTATAACCACCATATGATTTCAGAATCACGGGAAATATCAAACAGTGAAACACAATGTTATCCTTGCCAATAAAATGAACCAGTGCCGTTTCTTCATCACGCCAATACAGCTCCCAATCTTTCTTGTGTTCTTTGGCCCAGGCTTTAGTCGCTGAGATGTAGCCTATTGGGGCATCCATCCAAACATATAGTTTTTTGCCCTCCGATCCTTCAATATCCTGTGGAACATCGACCCCCCAATCCAGATCGCGGGTGATTGCCCGCGGCTGAAGGCCAGCGTCCAACCAGGATTTACATTGTCCTACTACATGCTTTTTCCACTCTTCGGGGTAATGATGTTCTTTTCCTTCGACGACCCCGTTTGTAATATAACTGCGCAACCAGGTTTCGTGATTTTCCAGCGGAAGATACCAATGCTTGGTCTTTCGCAATACCGGTGTTTCACCACTAATTGTAGACCTCGGATCGATCAACTCAGTAGGACTCAAGGTTGAACCACAGTTTTCACACTGATCTCCGTATGCCTCGGTATGCTGGCACCGGGGACAGGTCCCCATAATAAAGCGATCGGCTAAAAACTGTTTAGCTTCCTCATCGTAGTACTGCTCAGTTTCAAGCTCCGTAAAGGCACCTTTGTCATTAAGTGTGCGAAAAAAATCCTGCGATGTTTCGTGATGTATCTGCTCCGAGGTACGATGGTATATGTCGAAAGAAATGCCTATTTGGGAAAAGGCTTCTTTAATCATTGCGTGATACTTATCAACAATAGCTTGTGGGCTGGTGCCTTCTCGAAGTGCCTTGATTTTTATAGCAGCTCCATGTTCGTCAGATCCCCCGATATAGACCACGTCTTTACCCGAGAGTCTTAGAAATCTAACGAATGCGTCGGCAGGCAGATAAGCTCCGGCCAAGTGCCCTACGTGTAAGGGGCCATTAGCGTAAGGAAGCGCGGAGGTAACCAGATATCTGCTCGGTGAAATCATTTCCCTTTTTCTAAACAAAAATCACGCGAATATAAAGTCAAATCTGCAAAGAATAAACAAAACTTATTAACAGACCTGTGCACTTACCTGCTCACAAAAGTCAAGTAAAGCTTCAGGACGCCCGAGATGAGAACAACGGGCTTTTAACAGTTCCAGCGACGATTCAGGAATTAGCTACCAAAATCATCAAATGCAATGTTCTCCTCCGGGACTCCCAGATCATCAAACATTTTAAGACAAGCTTGCAGCATCAAAGGAGGTCCGCATAAATAGTATTCAATTTCCTCCGGTTCGGGATGCTTACTTAAATATTCATCCAGTACGACCTGATGAATAAATCCGGTATAACCGTTCCAATTATCCTCGGGCAGAGGATTTGACAAGGCTACATTATATTTAAAATTGGGAAATTCTGCTTCAATTTTTTCAAAATGATCCGTATAGAAAAGCTCGCGTTTTGAGCGGCCACCATACCAATATGTCACCTTACGGTTCTCTGTTCTTTTAGTGTGGAATATGTGGAATAAATGACTCCGCAAGGGTGCCATACCAGCCCCCCCTCCAATGTACAACATTTCACGTTTGGTGTTTTTAATAAAAAACTCACCATACGGACCGGAGATCGTCACTTTATCTCCTGGTTTACATCCAAAGACATAACTTGAACAAACTCCAGGATTGACGTCCATCCAACCTCCTTTGCCACCGTTGGCATTGCGATCCCAGGGTGGTGTGGCAATACGGATATTAAGCATGACAATATTTCCTTCCGCTGGGTGATTAGCCATGGAATATGCTCTAAACTGTGGCTCGTCATTTTTCATTTTTAAATCCCATAATCCAAAATTATCCCATTCGGATTTGAATTTATCATCTCCACCAGGATCACTGGGAAGCGGTCGAATATCAAAATCTTTGAAATCAACTTCAATTTTGGGCACATCAATTTGGATGTATCCACCGGATTGAAAATCAAGATTTTCACCTTCCGGCAATTTCACCACAAATTCCTTAATAAAGGATGCGACGTTATAATTTGAAACCACCTCACATTCCCACTTTTTAATGCCAAAGATTTCATCGGAGACCCGGACAGCCATGTCCTCTCTTACTTTCACCTGACAGGCAAGTCTTTTATGTTCTGCTACCTCTTTACGGGTCAAGTGATTTAATTCTGTTGGTAGTACATCACCTCCACCACTGTCTACATGGCATTCACACATAGCGCAGGTACCCCCGCCGCCACAAGCCGATGGTAAAAAAATATTTTTTTCCGATAATGCCGACAGTAATGAGCTCCCGGGAGAAACCATTAGCGTATTTTCGGGATCGCCATTAATTACTATTTTCACTTCTCCTTGAGGCACCAATTTACTACGGGCAAAAATTAGCATAAAACTCAATGCTAAAATAACCGCACTAAATACCACGATTGCCCACAGTATGGGCATAAAAGACATAAGTATAATCATTCCTCGTCTCTTGTATTATTGAGTTTAAAAAGCTGCGGGATCTATACCCAACAAGCTTAAAAAAGCCAGACCCATAAGTCCGGTGATAATAAATGCAATACCCAACCCTCTCAGAGGTGCCGGCACATTTGAATACTTCAATTTTTCTCTAATTGCTGCAATGGCAATAATTGCTAAAAACCAACCAAATCCTCCACCCAAACCAAAAGCTACGGATTCTGATAGATTATATTCTTTCGAAACCATAAAAAGTGAGCCCCCCAGGATGGCGCAGTTAACTGTGATCAAGGGCAGAAATATTCCCAATGAATTATAAAGCGCTGGAGAGAATTTTTCAATTACCATCTCCACCAACTGAACCATCGAGGCAATTACGGCAATGAATAAAATCAGTCGTAAAAATGTTAGATCCATTCCCAAAAGTCCCGTCTCACTTAATAACAAATTTGTGATCAACCAGTTTATGGGCATTGTGATTCCCAATACAAATATTACCGCCAGGCCTAAACCAAAAGCAGTCTTTACTGTCTTACTGACCGCCAGATATGAGCACATACCCAGGAAATAGGTTAATACCAGGTTTTCAATGAACGCAGACTTAATAAAAATATTTACCAGTTCCATAAGATATATTTAGGAAACGTCAACCAATTTGGGATTCCAGGTACGATGCACCCAGATTAAAACTCCGATAATAAACATAGCGGCACCCGAAAGCACCATGAGGTTATTATTCTGATACCAACCCAACCAGGAAATTGCGGAAGTGTCTAGTATGTAATCAGATGATGGGCCGATGATCTGAATGGCTAGTGGACTACCAGCAAAGAGTGAACCTTTACCGAAGAGTTCTCTTAATACGGCAACGATAATCAATATTGCACCGTAACCCAGACCGTTGCCTATCCCATCCAGGAACGATCTCCAGGGTCGGTTGGCCATCGAAAATGCCTCTAACCTGCCCATGACAATGCAATTCGTAATAATCAATCCGATAAACACAGAAAGTTGCTTATAAACCTCAAAATTTAGTGCCTTAAGCACTTGCTCCACAATGGTCACCAGTGTTGCAATAATTACCAATTGTACAATCATACGGACCTGCTTGGGAATACTTTTACGCAGCAGGGAGGTAAATAGACTTGAGAAAGCGGTCACAAAAACCACTGCAATTGACATAATTACTGATGGATATACCAATGTTGTCACCGCCAGGGCAGAGCATATACCCAGGACCTGCACGGTAATGGGATTATTGTCATTCAGAGGATCCGTGAGGAGCTTTTTCTCCTTCGGTCCGAATAATGGCTCCCGTTCTTTCGCTTCCGGTTTTTTAGCAATTGTTTCCGCCATAGATTTTTTTATTTAAAATTTAATTTCCGCAGAAATTAGTTTTTTATTTTTTCAAAATAAGGCTCATAATATTTTATTCCCCGATACAGCATTTCACTAACTCCATCTGAAGTGATTGTCGCACCACTTATAGCATCTACTTCATGTTCAGGATTCTTTATCCCTCCCTTTTTAACATCAACGGACACGTAGTTTCCCTTGTCGTCATAGAGTTCTTTCCCAACAAACTGTTCGTGAAATTTAGGATTGTCTTTGATTTCAGCACCCAGGCCAGGTGTCTCCGCGACGTGATCAAAGGCAGCTCCGGCAATGGTACTAAAGTCGCTCTCAAGGGCAATGCTGCCCCAGATTTCATCCCAAAGGCCACTGCCTCTCACTGCCACGATATAGAATTTTCCATTCGGCCCATCATAAATATATACCGGCAGTTTTCTCTCTGCTTCCGGCTTTTTCCTTTCTTTGGCCATATCGATATCTTCGGCTAAAGTGCCTTCAATTACATTACCCTGCATGTCCACCACCACTTGCTCAATCTTTTCACTGAATATCTGTTGTACCTGCTCATCGGAAAGGTCAGATGCCTTAGCATCCAGATTGGATTCGATAGCAGAAAGGATTGCCTTTTTATTGTAGATTGCCTCATTCCGATCATGAATGGGTTTCAGGCCCGTAGCTAAAAGTGACAAGACCAAAGCAACAACTATGGTCAGCACAGCTACGAAAGCTACGATTTGTCTTGTATTATGCACGTTTTAGTCGTTTTGATATATTCCCCTGTAATACATAATGATCAATCAATGGGGCAAAAGTATTCATCAACAGAATGGCCAGCATCCATCCTTCAGGGTAGGCTGGATTCAGCACCCGAATTATAATTCCGAGAAACCCAATTAAAAATCCGTAAATCCATTTACCCCTATTGGTGCCTGCCGCAGTGACGGGATCAGTGGCCATAAAGGCCATCGCAAAAAAGAAACTACCCATATAGAATTGATAGTACCATGGCACGGTCATGAATGGTGTAGCATCCCAGGCATTTAACAGCATGCTCATCAAAACCGCACCAAATATCATACTTAACATAATGCGCCAACTGGCAATACCAGTGACCAGAAGAAACAAAGCACCAAGAAGAACCATGGGTTTTGATGTCTCACCGATGGATCCCGGAATTGATCCCCACCAGATCTGTCCTTCTGTGTATACGTTTGTAACGGCCTCCCAACCTCCCTGATAAGCCAAAATCATGGGTGTAGCTCCCGTATAGCCATCTACTACGCGAGCGGTTTCATTAAATGTATCTGCACCAAAAAGGCCAAATAGTCCATTACAGATGTCATGCCACAATCCATATTCAACTCCGGATCCAGCTGCGGTTGAGGCAATACCACTCACCCAAACTTCATCTCCTGAAATGGTAGTAGGATAGGCAAAAAATACAAAGACCCGGGCGAGAAGCGCAATATTCCAGATATTCAT
>JABDLW010000098.1 GCA_013001805.1 Saprospiraceae bacterium
CTCCAGGCCTTTTTCGTGCAGTCGTTCGTGCGGTACATTTTCTATGGCTGCCTGACCTGCGACCAACCGTGCAATCGGAATCCGGTAAGGCGAACAACTAACGTAATCCAATCCGGTGCGATGGAAAAATTTAATCGATTCCGGATCACCGCCATGCTCACCACAAACTCCGACTTTGAGTTCCGGGTGCTTTGACCGGCCACGCTTCGTACCTATTTCTACCAGTTCACCCACGCCAAATTGATCGATGGTGGTAAATGGATCAGCGCGCAAAATTCCTTTGGATAAATACACCGGCAAAAATTTGCCGAAATCATCCCGGGAGTATCCGTATGTCATCTGCGTGAGGTCATTGGTGCCGAATGAAAAAAAGTCGACATGATCCGCAAACCGGTCAGCGACCAAAGCTGCGCGTGGTATTTCAATCATAGTTCCAATCTTATAATCGACCCGCGTATTAAGCTCTTGGAAGACATGCTCAGCCGTCTCTTTTATTACTTCGATTTGCATAATTACTTCCCGGCTTATGCCCGCCAGAGGAATCATAATTTCTGGTTGCACATCAATGCCTTGCTTATTTAATTTTATAGCAGCTTCGATTATAGCACGTGTCTGCATAATCGAAATTTCGGGATAGGTATTTGCAAGCCGGCAACCGCGATGACCGAGCATCGGATTCATTTCATGCAGGGTATTTACTTTGTCAAGTACTTCTTCGTAGGTAATACCCATTTTGTCTGCAAGCGCTTTTTCATTTTCTTCGTCCTGGGGTAAAAATTCATGCAACGGTGGATCAAGCAGGCGAATGGTCACCGGCAACCCTTGCATAGACTCCAGAATCTCTTCAAAGTCCTTTCGTTGTATTGGCAATAATTTTTCCAGCGCAGCCACCCGTCCGGATTCATCATGTGATAAAATCATTTCCCGTACCAGATCGATCCTTTCTTCCTGGAAAAACATGTGCTCTGTGCGACAAAGACCAATTCCTTGTGCGCCAAATTTTCGGGCAGTTGATGCATCCGCCGGAGTGTCTGCATTAGCCAGTACTCTCAGTTTTGCCTTCCTATCAGCGATTTCCATTAATTTTTCAAACGCCCCACCCATTTGCACCGAGACCGTCGGTATCCGGTCAGCGTAAACCTTCCCAGAAGTTCCATCTAAAGAAATCCAATCTCCTTCGCGGATTATCTCACCGTCGATTTGCATGCTCTTCTGCTTATAATCAATCTGTAAAGATCCCGCTCCTGAGATACAGCATTTGCCCATACCCCTTGCCACAACAGCGGCATGAGAAGTCATACCACCCCGACTCGTGAGAATACCTGAAGCTGTGTGCATCCCCTGAATGTCTTCCGGCGAGGTTTCGATACGCACCAAAATAACCTGCTTTCCGGCATTCGCCCAGTCTTCGGCATCTTCCGCAAAAAACACTACCTGACCGGATGCCGCTCCTGGTGAAGCTGGTAATCCCTTGGTCAGCACACGTGCTACTGCCAATGATTTCTCATCGAAAACCGGATGTAATAATTCGTCCAGCTTGGCAGCATCATTTCGCATCACAACCTCCTCCTCAGAGATGAGACCCTCTTCCAGCATATCAATGGAAATATTGACCATGGCATTACCGGTGCGTTTCCCTGACCTGGTCTGCAAAATCCAAAGTTTCTGATTTTCCACGGTAAACTCCAAATCCTGCATGTCGCGGTAATGCAGCTCCAATTGCCTTTGGGCATCAAATAGTTGTCGATACATCTCGGGCATCTTCTCCTCCAGGGATGGATACTCGTTTTTTCTCTCGTCCTCGCTGACCCCGGCAAGAGAAGCCCAGCGTCTGGATCCGACAGTCGTGATCTGCATCGGTGTACGAATTCCGGCAACCACGTCTTCACCCTGGGCATTGACAAGGTACTCCCCGGTAAATTGTTTCTCTCCAGTTGCCGGATCCCGGGTAAAGGCAACGCCCGTTGCTGATGCATCACTAATATTTCCAAAGACCATGGCTTGCACGTTGACTGCCGTGCCCCAATCCGAAGGAATGCCATTGATTTTCCGGTACTGAATGGCTCGCTTGCCCATCCAGCTATCAAAGACGGCAGTGATGGCATTCTGTAATTGCTCCCAGGGATCCTGGGGAAATTCCTGTTTTAGTCGCGATGATATTTTATTTCGGTAAAGCGTGCACAATTTTTGTAAATCACCAATCCCTAATTCGGTATCCAGTTTGACACCATTTTCTTCTTTAATAGAATTAATAATTTCCTCAAACGGATCATGATCACCTTGTTCCTGGGGTTTCATGCCCATGACGACATCTCCGTACATGTGAATGAATCGCCGATAGGAATCCCAGGCCATACGCTCACTTACCGGTCTGGCAGATAGCCCTTTAATTATTTCATCATTAATTCCCAGATTAAGCACCGTATCCATCATCCCCGGCATGGATATACGGGCTCCTGACCGAACCGATAATAACAAGGGATTGCTGGCGTCGCCATATCGCTTGCCGGTTTTTTTCTCCAAGGACCGTACCGCAGCTTTTATTTCGTCTTGTAATAGTTCAAGAACTTCTTGCTTCCCTTTTGAATAATAATGAGTACAAGCTTCGGTGGAAATTGTGAATCCCGGAGGCACCGGTAATCCAATGAGACTCATTTCGGCCAGATTAGCCCCTTTACCACCCAATAAATTTTTTAAACCACTATGACCATCGGTTTTATCTCCACCGAATTCATAAATATATTTCATGATATGCTTGATTTTAATTAATGACTTGATCTTATTTTGTCAAAGTTGGAACACTGTATTCCTCCAATACTTTAATATAGTTTGCGCGTTCATACAGCGTCGGATCTTTCATATGTTTTTGGCTCATTTTGCCTTTCCATTGATCTACGGAATCAAAATTTCTGGCTGCCATCCAGGTTTTTATTTCGTCAATCATATGCTTGATAAAAGGAATACCGTGTTTTAAAATAGCGGAAGCCGTCATGGCACAGTCAGCTCCGGCCAACAAGTATTTAATTACTTCCTTTGAACTGCTGACTCCTGTGCTTGCCGCCAACGAACACCCCACTCTTCCATGGAGAATGGCCAACCAAAGTAGAGGCAACCGGATTTCTGAAGGACTGCTCAATTCCAGTGCATGCGATAAAGACATCGTTTCAATATCAAAGTCCGGTTCATAAAACCGGTTAAATAAAACCAGGCCATCGGCACCCGCATTATCTAATTTCTGTGCCATATTCGCTAATGCACTAAAATATGGATTGAGCTTTATTGCCACGGGAATCTGAATCACCTCTTTAACCAATTCTACGATATCCAAATAGCGCTCTTCCACTTCCACCCCGTCCATTTGTGGATTAGCCGGAATGTAATAAATATTAATTTCGAGTGCACTCGCACCGGCAGCTTCAATCTGTTTTGCGTAATCTATCCAACCGCTTCGGCTAATGCCATTGAGACTTCCAATAATCGGTATGCGCGCTTGTCTACTTGATTCCTGTATAATTCTTAAATAATCATCTATGCCCACATGAAAGTCACTGATATCCGGGAAATAATCCTGAGCCTCGGCCGATCCGTAGGTACTCTGTTGGTAGATGTATTCGTAAGCAGCTTCCTCCCTTCGAATCTGTTCTTCAAATAACGAGAACATGACTACTGCTCCAGCACCGGCCTCTTCCATAGCCAAAATATTATCCACCTTTTCAGACAGCGGATTGGCCGACACCACAATCGGACTTTTTAACTCCAGTCCCAGGTATTTCGTTTGTAGGTTCATCATCAGTATTTATTTATTTTCCTCAAGCAGGTTGAAACTCCGAAGCAGGTTTCGTTGCCATTTCTTCGTAGGTTTTCCATTTCAAGTCAACCAGTTCCTTTGCCAGCTTCAGGAGCCGGTCAGCTTCCACCGGATTGGTTTTAGTCAATATTTTATAGCGCATTTCATTGTAGATGTAATCCTCGAGTGCTTTCCGAGGCCGGGGGGAATCGAGCACGAAGGGATTATGGTCGGCTTTTCGCAGCTCCGGATTATAGCGCAATAGTGGCCAGTATGCAGATTCTACAGCTAATTTTTGCTGCTGCATGCCTTTTTCCATCATAATACCATGAGCAATGCAGTGGCTGTAGGCCAATATTAAAGATGGTCCCGGATATGCCTCCGCCTCCCGCATGGCCAATAGAGCTTGTTGCGGATTTCCTCCCATAGCAATTTGTGCCACATAAACATTACCGTAAGAAATGGCCTGCAAAGCCAAATCCTTTTTGCCTACCTTTTTTCCGCTGAAGGCAAACTTGGCTGTGGCTGCTGGCGGAGTGGCTTTAGACATTTGACCACCGGTATTTGAATAAACCTCTGTATCCAGCACCAGAATATTTATGTCTCTACCACTGGCCAAAGCGTGATCAACTCCTGCCGAACCAATATCATATGCCCAACCATCACCACCTACCAACCAAACGCTCCGCCTAACCAGGTGATCAATTACAGAAAGTAGTTCCTGTGCTTCCGTTGCCTGTTCTTTTAATAAAATAGTTTTAACCTCAGCAATGCGCTCTCTTTGTGCCCTTATTTCAGATTCTGTTTTTTGTGGTGCGGCTAAGATGACATCTACCCGCTCATTCCCCAATGTTTCACGCCAATGCTCCATCAGGTTAGCAGCAACACTATGCTGCTTATCTACCGCGACCCGCATTCCCAGACCAAATTCAGCGTTGTCTTCAAAGAGAGAGTTGGACCATGCCGGACCCCTTCCTTCCGCATTTTTAGTCCAGGGTGTCGTCGGTAAATTACCTCCGTAAATTGAGGAACAACCGGTGGCGTTAGCAATGAGCAGGCGGTCGCCAAATAATCGCGAAAGCATGCTCAGATAAGGTGTTTCACCACAACCCGAACAAGCTCCGGAAAATTCGAAAAGTGGTTCAAGAAACTGGTTGCCACGTACTGAAGAAAAATCAACCTCCGAGCGGTCGTTCCACGGAATGGCCTCAAAATATTCAATCGACTTACGCGACTCGACTTTTATTTGTTCGGAATTGGGCTGCATATTTATCGCCTTTACACCAATTTCTACAGGGCTGGTTGCCGGACACGCATCTACACACAGAGTACATCCGGTACAATCCTCTGAGTAAATCTGCAAACTGTATTGTGTCTCCGGAAAACCGCGAGCGTTTATTGGGGCTGATTTAAATTCGGCAGGTGTGTCTTCCAGCCACTTCTCATTGAAAAATTTGGCACGGATCACACTATGAGGG
>JABDLW010000107.1 GCA_013001805.1 Saprospiraceae bacterium
GTCTTCTGCTGCTAAGAGCTAAGTTTTTCTATTTTTGTGGTGCTTTTAAAAAAAGGTACTTAATGAAGTCAAAATTATCACAGTTTAGCTTTAATCTTCCCAAGAATTTAATAGCCAGCTACCCAACCCCTAATCGAGATGAGTCACGTTTGATGGTGATCAACCGCGAGACTGGTGAGATACAACACCGTATCTTCAAGGATATACTGGAGTACTACGATGATGGAGATGCCATCATCTATAACAATACCAGGGTTTTTCCAGCAAGATTATACGGTCGGAAAGAGAAAACCGGGGCAAAAATTGAGGTTTTTCTATTGAGGGAGCTTAACAAGGAAGCCCGGTTATGGGACGTATTGGTCGATCCCGCAAGAAAAATCCGGGTGGGTAACAAATTATACTTCAAAGATGATAATGAAGATGATATACTGGTGGCTGAGGTTGTTGACAACACCACGTCCCGGGGACGGACGATACGGTTTTTTTATGATGGCTCAGATCAGGAGTTTGCCCAGGTCCTGGATCAGCTGGGTAATACACCTTTGCCAAAATACATCGAGCGGGATAGTGAAGCTCTCGACAGGGAGCGGTACCAGACCGTATATGCATCAGAAATTGGAGCAGTGGCTGCTCCTACCGCCGGTTTACATTTCAGCAAAGAACTGCTGAAGCGCCTGGAGATTAAAGGAGTGGACTTTGCCGAAGTTACCCTTCATGTTGGTTTGGGCACCTTTAGAAATATCGAGGTAGAAGACCTGTCGAAACATAAAATGGATGCGGAATATTTTAAGATAGGCAGCGAAGCTGTGGAGGTAGTAAATAAGGCAAAACGTAGAAATGGTAAAGTATGTGCGGTTGGGACAACGACAATGCGAAGTATCGAATCTGGTGTTTCTGCAGAGTCTTTTCTCAAGGAGGCAGAAGGTTGGACTAACGTTTTCATATACCCACCATATGATTTTCATATTGCCAATGCCATGATTACCAATTTTCACTTGCCGAAGTCCAGTCTTCTAATTATGGTTTGCGCATTTGGAGGTTATGAGCTAATTATGGAAGCTTATCAGGTCGCCATTAAAGAAAAATATCGATTCTTCAGCTATGGTGATGCTATGATGATCATTTAGGAGATTCAGTGCCATATTAACATATTATGTTCTTTAACAACCTATAACTCAATGTAAATCTGAGTGTTATGTGCTCTGTATTCTTTTTTTTCCCTTATGGAACTTTTGGTATTCCACATCCGTCTAGATATAGTGCTTGCCTTGAAAAAAGATATTTGCATTAAGAAATCTATTTAATAGTTTTGCGCTCATATTTAAGAGACCTTGGCAGCCGATTTTTTCATAATAAATGTGTTAATTAGACATGTATTGGACACTTGAACTTGCTCATAATCTGGAAGATGCTCCATGGCCTGCAACACGTGACGAATTGATAGACTATGCCATTCGATCCGGTGCACCATTGGAAGTGCTTGAAAACTTACAGGAGATGGAAGACGAGGAAGAAATTTATGAAAGTATAGAAGATGTCTGGCCAGATTATCCGCGTAAAGATGATTTTCTGTTCAATGAAGATGAATACTGATTGGTAAAAATCAGCTTCTGACAGATAAAAACTAAATCCAAGAGAAGAGGTTGTACACCAAGGACGACCTCTTTTTATTTTTTAAGACATTCGTTTTTCCATGTTAGCAAAAATTGTCGTTGCGATTGATGGGCATTCCGGATGTGGCAAGAGTACATTAGCTCGCGACCTTGCCAGGGAAATTGGTTTTCGTCATATTGACTCTGGAAGTATGTATCGAGCTGTAACGTTCTATTTTCTGGAGAACAAGATCAATGCAAAGAATCAATCAGAACTAAGCGATGCTATTTCCTCCTTAGACCTTTCAATGCAAATAAACCCGGATGGTACTACAGCACTTTATCTGGGGGAACAATTGATGACCACTCAATTACGGACAGCAGCCGTGAATGAATCTGTCAGTGAAATAGCAAGTATTCCTGCCATACGGTCACATTTAGTTGCCATCCAACAAGGCCTGGGGCAGCATGGTGGCGTAGTAATGGACGGCCGTGACATTGGTTCAGTGGTGTTTCCAGGAGCTCAACTTAAAATTTTCCTTACCGCATCATTGCTGAAAAGAGTAGAAAGAAGGCGCTTGGAACTCGAACGAAATGAAATAAATATTTCCGCAGACGAAATCAGGAAAAATTTAAAACACAGGGACCACGTTGACTCCACGAGAAAGGTAAGCCCCTTGCTCCAAATGGAAGATGCGGTCCTTATTGACAATACCAATCTCTCGCGCCAAGAACAATTGGCAATGGTTGTGGCTCTCGTGAAAGTAAGAGCTGCATCAACTATGGAATTAAACTAATTACAAAAAGAGATCCATCAAAAGTAGTGGGTAGGAACAAATTTTCTCAGAGTCCTTTACACTGAAGAATACAGGCATTGTTTTTGAGTAATAACTACTAAGAACAACCAGAACTTGACGTGAAATTTGAAATTTTTAGACATCGGGGCCAGTTTCACTTTCGGCTTCGAGCCGGCAATGGCCGCATTTTACTTACCAGCGTAGGATTTTCTTCCAAAGGTTCCTGCATTGAAGCCCTGCATGATTTGCAAAAGTCATCACGAGATGGGAGTAGGTACGAAAGAAGAAAAAGTGGTGAAAAATATCAGCTATTTATGAAAAATCATAGTGGCGATCTGATCGCATCTGGCAGTAAATATACTTCCGAAGCAAGCTATCTGCAGGGTCTTTACACCATCAGTACTTTTTGTAGTCTTGCTCCTGTTCTTGACAAGAGGATTACCGAAGCAGAGTAATATCTCCAGCGCTGATCTTTGCTGACCCTCGTATATCAATTGCCCTAACGACGTAAATATAAACTCCCGGGTTGAGTGCCTGACCCCTAAAGGTTCCATCCCAACGTGCATTCACCTCACCGGGATTGAAATCAAAGGCACTGAATACATTATTCCCCCACCGGTCAAATATTTCAAATCCACTGATCTCGTCTATATTATTGCCAGCTAGTACTTCTAAAAAATCATTTACGCCATCGTTATTGGGTGTAAAAGCATTGGGGATAAATAATCCGCCCGGATCAGCAACTCTGACCAGAATGCTATCCGATATTGTGCATCCATCAGTTGATGTCACCTGGACCTTGTAAAAAGTGTTTTGCAGGGGACTTACCGCTTGTTTATAACAATCCTGACAGGATGTACTGTCCGGAAGAAACCAATTGATTACTGCAACTTCTCCTGGTGATAACCCGGAATGTAATTGAAGATCTAATGTATCCCCCAGATTAACGATCAGCTGGTCATCGCCTAGGTTGACCATAAAGGAAGGCACTCTACCAACATTAAGCAAAGTATCATAGCTACAACCATTTACATCTTGAGTGAAAACCTGATATTGCCCGGGACTTAGGTAATTAAATACATTTTGTGTCGTAAAAAACTCATTATTGATAGAGAACTTAAAAGGCCCCGAACCTCCTCTTACACTATCGATTACGATCAGACCATCATCGTTACCCAGACAATCTGCAGCCATACTTTCGGCAAAAATTGCAGTCAGATTATTGAACCGTTCTTCGATAAGAATAGATTCCTGATTCATACAGCCGTTTGAAAGGCTTTGTACATCTAGAAAATAAAGACCAGGTTGATCTAGCCTTGAGGAGGAGCGATTAGTAGGTCCGACTAAATTTCCGCTTGTCGTCGACCATTGATAGCTCACTGTATCTTCAACCATGGATCCGAGTGAGATTTCTCTATGATCACAAATGATTGAGTCCATTTCCAAAATGCTAAGAACGGGAGGCAAAGTATCCAGTGGTATATCAACTACCGCCGACATAACACACCGGCTATCCAAATGCGTTGCTTCAATCACAAATCTGTTGCTAACCGCTGTTTGAATTTCCGTGGCGGCAATGGTATCATTTGATTGATCGATAACATTGTATTCAAATCCCGGTTGCACATTTTCTATCCTTACGAATCCGATTGGATGTGTACAGTCGATCTGCTGGCTGCTAATATTCAAAGAGTCCAATAGTGGTATGGCACTGACAAATTGCGAATCAAATGCTTCACAACCATTTAATCCTTTAGCCAGTAAATAGTAGGTTCCTGGTGTCAAAGTCTGTGCTGAGATCGTAGCCCGGTAATAACCATCCGGTCCAAACCAATTCGTCTCTTTTAGGGTGTCAGTTGTTTGAAAACTTAGAGAGGCCGAATCACCACTGCAAGGCAGGAAAGTGCTGTCAATGATAAAGGAGGGTACTTCGAAACTAGCTTCAATCCTACTCATCTCAACCCGCTTACAGCCATTTGCACTGGTGATCTCGAGAGAATATTGACCGGGTTCAGTTACCAGCAGATTGCCTGAATTAGAGGTCAGATCACCTGGACCGGACCAGGCATATGTGACCCCACTTAGAAACGGTGTGGATCTTAGGGTAATGCGATTATTTTCACAATTAAGCGTATCGGGTAGTAAACTAAAAACTGGTCTAACGGTATCTGCGATCACCACGTGATTGATCATCCTTTGGCAACCATTGACATTGGTGGTAATCAGAGTATAGAGACCGCCACTGTCCACGGTCGGCTGGGCGAAGTTGGAAATGTCGGTCGAATCGAATATCCAGCTATAGGATAGGAATGGTAAAAGAGTGTCAAGACTCAATTCAGTAGCCGGTATATTACAGCTTATTAATTCGGATGTGACTTTAGCGCCAAAAGAGATCGTATCAATATCAATAGTAGCAGTTGCAACAGCCTTACATCCATTTATATCAACAAGTTCCATTTGATAAGGCCCGACAAGAATGGTAGTGATGTCCCTGTTCAAATTAATTCTACCTCCTGGGTCCAGCCATCTAAAGTTGAAGCCAGCTAATGCATCTGTAGTAAAACTGAGATTGCCTGCGGTATCAAAGCAAGTGATTGTATCACCAAATACAGATAGTGATGGCAATGGGTCCGAAAAAGATACTAAGGCGGTATCGCTCGCGGCGCAACCATTTGCTCCCAGTATTTGCAATGTATAGATCCCCGGGACGGATGCCAAGGGAGTCTCCTGATATGATTGAAAGCCATTAGGCCCGGTCCAGTAAGTACTTAATGCAGGTCGATCTACATCAATCTGGAGTACAACACCAGTGTCCAGGCAGGGAAAGCTACCCCCATGCGCACTCAAAACTGGTTCGGTAAAATCAGTAGTTACTATGCCGGTTGTTTTTCCTATGCAGCCATTGGCCATTTTTATCTCTACCTCTACATTCCCCGCTGATCCCACCCTGGGATTTGCCGCGGTCGAAGTACGATTATCGGGAAGATTCCAGAGATAGTCAGTGACTTGACTAACCGGATAATTATTGATTCCGACTTGCAAAAAGACAGAGTCATTGGCACAGTTAATCGGTTGTGAAGTAACAGTCACCTCAGGTACGTCATCTTGAACCCCGACTTCAAACACCTGAGTCGCGAGTTCGCAACCGTTTATATCAATGCTTTCAAGTAAGAATGTCGCAGAATTTGTGGTCGAAACTGTTGGTGTTGAAACCGTATCACGTCTGACTGTGTCGATCCAGCTAAATTCTCTGATTTGACTGGTGTTGACGAGAGTGACCGATCCCGGAGTTGTGCACCCGATCGGTACTACCTGGACATTCCGTACTATTGGAGTGGTATCTTGTGTAACCGAAAATCTTGCCCAGCTGTAGCAGCCATTACTGAGGTCCGTAACCTTAATGTTGTACAATCCGGCTTCGGTGATAATAGCACTATCACTGGAGTTTGAAAAAGCATTAGGGCCATCCCATGCATAAAGACATCCACCTGAGCAATTGGCAGTGACAACCATGGTGTCCTGACTTTGATCACAATTTAATTTGACCTGGTTGGTACTTAATTTTGGTTGCAGAGGATTAGGTATGGCCATCATGGAGGTAGTTGCAGAACAACCGTTGACGGGGTCCAAGACCCGTATGGTATAGGTGCCAGCTTGCGAAGCAACCGCATTCAGCTCGGATGCACTGAAATTATTTGGTCCAGACCACGTAAAAGTCGCCGGGTGCAAGCTGGTATATGTTGCTGCCAGCATGAAGCTGTCTTGCATACATCCAAGTGTAAAATCCGAAGCTGTCACTTCAGGCCGGGTTGTGTCAATACTGACTGTAGCCACTGCACTATATTCACATTGATTTGCATCTCTGATTTTCACATTGTAGTTTCCAGGCACTCTTACTAAAGGTGACTTGTCGGCTGATTTATATCCCCCTGGACCAGTCCATTCAAAAGTGGCAAAATTATCGCTAACGGTAGTGGTAATGCGTTTGGCAAGACCACGGCAGTCGAGTACCACGCCCGTGAGCGAAATCGAAGGTTCGTTGAATAAGCTGAAGACTTCGACCTCAAGTGTTTCACTGCAACCACTATTTGGAGGACCTATCTGTACTGTATATATTCCCGCCTGTTCGACCACTGGATTCTGTGCTGTAGAACTGAACCCTCCTGGTCCCTTCCAGGTGTACTGTACCCCAGGCGAAGTACTTGAGGCGGTAAGTTGAACACTATCATTTTGACATCTAATTGATCCGCCATTGGCCATTACATTTTCTGGACGCTCAAAGTCGGCTCCTACCATTACCGTTTTTCTCACCGCACACGTAGGGCCAACTGCTGTAACTGTATAGGCCCCAGGTTCGGTTACATCAATATTCTGATTATTAGCTGTAAAACCAAAAGGTCCGGTCCAGCTAAAACTTGAAGCATCCGAAACAGGTCTCAGTTGTCCAATGTTGGCCGTACAGTCCATCACGATATCATCGATGAGTAATTCGGGAATAGAACCATCAGAATTAACACTGATGCTCAAAGTATCGACACACCCATCCTTGGCAATCGCCAGTTGATATGTCCCGGGCAGGTCTATTTGAGCATTCGCCGTACGGTTTCCGGACAATATGCTTCCATCATTTGTGGTCCAGAGATATCCGGGGTTTTCCGAAAATAGTGTGTTGGTCCAGGAAAGCGTAAGGGGTTTATTCGCGCAGCTTATTAATCCAGGGTCAATAATTGGAGTGGTAATATCGAATGCAACAACCCTCAGCTCAACCATACTGTCGCAACCGGTACTTGATACCAGCGTGGCGTTGTAAGTGCCTGGTGTTGTGATTGTATTACCATTGAATAGTAGTGGTGCCTCAGGGCATACGAATTTGACAACTTTTGTAGAGATGGATGGATCGGACAGAATACGGTAGAGTTTAAACCCATTACTGAAGGCTGCACAAAAGCTTAATCGGGTGGCCGTTAAAGCAGCCGTGAGGTTATTGAAGGAATTGCCGATAAAGCTCTCCAAGACGTCAAGATCTTGATTGGCCACTGATATGCCATAAATATAATAATCACCAGCTGGGGCACTCTGCAAATCAGGCAGCCGGGTGATATCCAGAATCCGGCCATTAATCCTTACAATAAATCGATAGGTGTATGCTGCGGGATCCGGTTCGATCCCGCTATAGGTGGGAAAAATCCGAATCGCTCCCAAACTTGGATCACCTCCACAGACCAAAACAGTATCCCGGTTAATAATTCCACCGGCTCGGGTACATTCGGAGCATGTAATTCCTGTTGGGTCACAAAAGCCAAGGCTAAATGATTCGATGGTTCCATTGGCTCCACTGGTTACATCGTTGACAGTCAGGGTCCATATCCCGTTTACCGGTCCTGTATTAATGGTTTCGAGGCAAGTTTCTGCATGATAAGAACCCCTATAATTATTATTTTCTCCCCAGGCCTGATCACTATCCCAGACAGGTTTCAGAAAATTCCCCATGTCAGGTTCAGGAGTCGAGCTACAGGGAATAAAACGTATATCCCAGGTTGTACCATTTGTAGATCTGGAACCTCCCTGTTTGATCAATTGGTAAGTTTTGCCTTCGGGAGAACTTAGAAAAAGATCAATGTCGCCAACATTGCCATGAGTAAACTTGATGTTTACTTCGCAAATTCCCTGTCCCGCAGTGGACAAATCGTTATTAATGGCATTGTCAATCCTTAGGTAACTGGTCTGAGATCTCAGGTCTAATATTGGTAGCTGGCCCGGAAAGCTACATTGGCCATATAGAGAGTAAGATAGTACCAAGCCAAATACACACGAGAATAAACGGGCAAACATTTTAATCAATCAGTTTTGGTTTTGAGCTTCTTCCCACTTAATAATGATCCCATCAAAGATAAAATTGTTGTTAAAGAAGCTTTAACACTTACATCGTAGTATGTGAGATGTCCTATCTTTGTCCGGTAAATTTAAAAACTCCACACTATGTCAGGAAGCAAAATGTCCGCACAAATAACAGCTTTGCTCATTTGTATTATGAGCTTCTTCATGATCGGTCAATTGCAGGGACAGTCTAGGAGTAGCAAAAAAAGTACCGAAATTACAAGTCGCCTATGGTACGGTGGAGGCCTTGGATTAGGTTTTCAATCATTTAATCAACAGAGCTCTTTCCTATTTGCTCTGTTTCCGATGGCCGGATACAAAATTACTGAGTCAGTTTCAATAGGTCCAAGGATTGGAATTTCTTATCAGTACCTTAAGACCCGAGGATTAGATGGCAGGGTATATAAGTTTAATCCAATAGAAATTTCTGGCGCACTATTTTCCCGTGCGAAAGTATTCCAACAGTTTTTTGCCCATGTAGAATACGAGTTAGCCAACGAAAAAAGACCAGTTTATGACTCATTTGGAATTCCCGTGATCACCAGTTCATTAGAAAATAATTTCTACATCGGAGCTGGTTACAATTCTGGTGGCAAGTTTGCTTCCGAAATATATATCCTCTACAACGTACTTGAGGATGAGAGTTCGCTGGACGTGCCTTTTGTTTTCCGTGGAGGGGTAACCTATAATTTTTAGCTTTCTAAAACGAAAGACTTACACTGATCAAAGCATGCCTTCCCGCCTGAGGGTAATAACCTCGCAATGTATAAAGACTGTCTCCCTCTGCCACAGTATGAGGG
>JABDLW010000018.1 GCA_013001805.1 Saprospiraceae bacterium
AAGGCTGTTCCGATTGTACCCACAAACTGGACGAGCCAGGCAGAAATGTAATTGCCGAATGCTCCTCCCCAGGAAAAGGTGGTGCCTTTAAATAAAAACGCAAGCAGAGGAGAAAAGTAGAGGAGGAATGTTAGCGTATATTGAATGGGTGACCACATGGCCTTAAGCGACTTTCCCACTAGCAACAAATAGCCCAGTTTGGTCAAAACAAAAATGGCAATAAAGGAAGGCAGTCCTACCGACCAATAAAAGAAAGCATGTGAGGTTATCGCCCCAAATCTACCGAGCCAATTCTCAACCGAGAGAGTCTCATCGAAGAAAAGGCTCCATGAAAAATTAAAAACCTGGTCTTGATCGGTTTTCCAGGTGAATAGATAAGATACAAAAGCAACAAACAGATACACTGAAAGGAGCAGTACCAATACTCCCAGCACCTTTGGAATACGTTTATCTGATGCCGGATTCTGTCGACTTCTGAGTCGGGACGTTTTGTTTTCTTTACGTGTTCTTTTATTGGCCATTTATATGCACACACCTTAGCCGATGTACAAAGATGCGTTTTTCAAATTAAAAATAAAAGTAATATTTAAACTTTTGTTAATCATATGCAAAAGCCACATATGTGCGACTTGTGATGAAGCTTTCTCATTATTGGGTTCATTTACAATCTGCAGTTTTGGAGAAATTCACCTACCAACGGTAATCTGTACCGACTCCCGTTGTAGTAATTTGACTTAAAGTTTCGTTAAACTGATGGTGAGGCATGAATGTTGTCATTAGCACTTCGTCTTTTAAAGAAATAAACCGGCATAAGTATGATCTATAAAAACTTGATTTTGCCTTGTTTGGTATTCACGGTTGTGACCGTTTTTGCTCAGAGTGATCGCAATCCTGATCCCCGTGCAACGGATATTCTCCAATCTCTGGAAGAGAAAATGAGCAAGTATGCAGACGTGACTTACCAATTCAATCTGAGAATAGATAGGCCCCAATCTGACCCGGTGATCAAAGAGGGCGTATTTTACACGCAGGGAGTCCGTTATAAGTTGGAAATGGACGATTATATTTTTGTGACTGATGGCAAAAGTCAATGGGTGGTTGACAAAGAAGCAACCGAAGTGCAAATCCATGACTATCAAACACTTGATCAGAATGATCTCTCACACCCACAGAGCCTTCTCGCCATTCACAATAATCCAAACTTCGACTATCATCTGGTATTTGATGGTAAAGATCAAAATAAGAGTGTTCAGAAGATTGAGTTTAAACCTTTGGACCGGTCCAGCGAATATGCCAAGGCCAGGCTCACTCTGGACAAGAATGAAGGAATGATCTCCAAAATCGAAGTCTTTGTCAAGGATGGCAGCCGTTATACGCTTGAGATCCTGAAAACGAATGGTGATCAAAATCTGGCAAGCACGCATTTTGAAATTAAAAAAGGAGATTTTCCCGACTATCATGTAGAAGACCTGCGATTGAACTAAAAGGGGACATTCAGTGAATTTGCCGGTTCCCACAACATGTGGTACCATTAGATTTTTCACTTCTATTAGCGATCTGCTTTCTATCTTGGTGCTGGTATGGCACTTAAATCACTGCTAATCCTGCCGTTTGCGAAGAAAATCGCTGCTGATGTGCAGCGATGGTCAGCGTATGCTGGTCACTGGCAAGGAATCATTTTTAGGAAACTGCTAAAAAAAGCTGCTGCAACGAGGTTTGGACTTGATCATAACTTTAGTGAAATCCGCACTTATGATGACTTCATTTCGCAGGTGCCGATCCGGGATTATGAGGGATTTAAATATTACATCGAATTAGCCAAGTCGGCAGAAAAAGATGTGCTTTGGCCGGGTGTTCCAGAATACTTTGCCAAAACTAGCGGCACCACCTCAGGTGTAAAGTACATACCGATGACTAGAGAAAGTACTCCGTATCACGTTAATTCAGCCCGGAATAGTCTTTTTACTTATATCGCTCAAACGGGAAACAGGAAATTTCTCGATGGTAAAATGCTTTATCTGTCGGGAACACCCCAGCTGGAAGATACCAATGGTATCAAAACCGGAAGACTATCCGGTATTGTAAACCATCAAATTCCCAATTGGGCAAAGTCAAACAAATTGCCGGGCCACCAAATAAACTGCATTGAGGATTGGGAAGAAAAAGTCAAATCCATTGTGGTGGAATCCGCAGGTGAAGATCTCAGACTAATAGGTGGTATTCCCCCATGGGTCCAAATGTATTATGAAGAGCTGCTGGCCTACACGGGAAAGGAGAGGGTGATAGATGTTTTTCCAAATCTCACTCTTTTTGTTTATGGAGGGGTAAACTATGAACCGTACCGGTCTAAGCTTGAATCACTGGTTGGAAAATCAATTGACAGCATTGAAACGTTCCCTGCTTCCGAAGGTTTTTTTGCTTTTCAGGACCAGCCGGGTCAGCCCGGATTGCTCCTCAATGTAAATGCGGGTATGTTTTTTGAGTTTGTACCAGTTGAAGAAATTCATGCTGAAAATCCATCCCGAATCAATCTCGAAGACGTCCAGCTGGGCGTTGCCTATGTGCTCATTGTGAGCAGCAATGCAGGTCTATGGGCATATAATGTTGGTGATACCATCGAATTTGTTGACCTGGCCCCTCCAAGAATCGTCGTCACAGGTAGAATCAAACACTTTATTTCTGCGTTCGGGGAGCACGTAATTGGCAAGGAAGTAGAACAGGCCATGATGCAAGCGTCGCAACAACTTCATTTGGAGGTTATCGAATTTACCGTGGCCCCTCAGGTAGCACCACCCTCCGGTCTTCCTTACCACGAATGGTTGGTTGAGTTGGCAAACGAAATCGACAATTTGGAGCAAATGGAGCAAATCCTGGATAAGTCGGTCCAGGATCAAAACATTTATTACAAAGATTTGATTGAGGGTAAGATACTGCGGCCGGCAAAAGTGACGCTTCTAAAACGGCACGCATTCCAGAATTATATGAAATCTATTGGAAAATTGGGAGGCCAAAATAAGGTTCCACGATTGTCTAATGACCGGAAAATAGCCGATAAGCTGATCTCTGCTCGCTAAGGGCAATCTTCTGGTAGACAAATTAGCAGCGAACCTGTGGCAAACCAATGTGAAAATCTTTGCTTTCCATCCTTACGTATTCTGTTGCCACGACGCTTTTGCTCCCAATATTTGTCGTTTATTTGACAGTTTTTCGATCTTTAATTCTGCATGTGGCCCTATGCTCCAATATTCTTTTGCTATTTTGTAGCATCAAATTTGATGAAACAAAATTTATTTGGAATGAATAGCATAATTGGTCTTGGAAAGTACATTTTTGCCATACCCTTTTTAATTTTTGG
>JABDLW010000157.1 GCA_013001805.1 Saprospiraceae bacterium
TATTCATGCACATAGCATAAATTGAATTTCCGGTGACGGGAATACCCAAATCTTCCAGAGGGGTTTCATCTTCGTTCGTATATTCATGGACATCGCCGGCTGCTGGATCGTATTTGTAAATATGCCCCCCTGCATAATCCACAAATGGTGCCTTGATGTCTTTCCAAAGTTGCTTTTCTATCCCTTCATATTCGACTGGAAAGTCCTTGGTTAATCTTACGTTTTCGTAAATGCTCCTTCCAGTCCCAATATAGATTTCACCGTTATTACCTTCCAGAAGTGTGTGGTGTACTCCTTTTTCAACAGCGATTTTACCCAGTGGACGTACTTTATTAATAAATCGATTGTAGAAAAACAAGTGGGATTGTGTTTTTCCACTGGTTGCGCCATAGATAAATCCATTGGAATGGGTCAAAAGTGCACTAATCATCGAATTATCGGCTTCGATGAGATTCTGTGCCGGATAGCCAAGGTCCCGGCAATCCATACGGTGGGTATCAAAATGCGGATTAACCCATTGCTGAGCTTCTGTGGGTTCAACTAGCATAAAAATAGCCGAGGCCAGAACTAAAACTGATGTAATTGATTTTTTCATCTCTACCATTATTTATTTTGATGTGTTGTGTTTCTTTGGATCAAAGCAACCCAAGCCTAAGCTGTAAGGAAATTTACCTCGCATTTTTCTCACTTCATAGTTCTGATTTTTCTCCTCGAAAGCTCCTACAAACCATACCCTTCCAGCTGCATCGGTGTCTGCTGCCCCCATTCCATAGACATCGGAGCCATCATCTGAGGTGGTGAGTAAGCCAATGTCCTGCAAATCTCCATTTTCGAGGTCGTAAGCAATCAAATAAGACAAAGGCGGTTTTTCTTCACCTGTGGTTAGATTAGTTTGTACAGCTCCATAATCAAAATCTCCTTCCACTACCGGTAAATAATAAATCTTTCTTTCGACTTGATTTAATGTCATAGCTAAAGTAGCTGACGGAACTGCAAAAGGATTAGCCAGACGATACATTGGAGCACAGATCCGGCCCAGGCTGGTCATTTCGCCTTCACTGCCTGCATTTACGTCATATTTAAAAAGGGTATTCGAGCCTCCGGTAATTCCGTAAGCTACCTTTTCTTTTTTATCCCACTCAATGTAACGCCATTGGGCCCGGCGATCAAGCATGGGATTTGCCATCGTGCGCGATTCCAAACTGACCGGCACCCGCACGTGATCGAAATCAAATATCCGCTCTTTTTCCACATCAAATTTCCAAATTCTTCCCGGAGCATAACTTCCATACACATTACCGGACTCATCGATAAGCAGTGTGCGACAAATATCCCAACCATCTACTCTACCTAGATCTTCGGTAAGGTCATCATCAATGAGATACCTGACCAAATGACCTTCTTCTGTTAGACCGTAAATAATCCGCCTGACTTTGTCCATCTCCTGACCAATCAATCCCCAAAAGCTATTTATTTTACTCAAAGTCGTTATTTCACCTGTATCCATATTTATTTTAAACCAGTAAGGTCCCTGATAACTGGAAGCATCAATAGCCGGCGGGCCATTATCCTCACAAAAAGAACCGAAATATATATAGCCATCCAATTCCTGCATTTTTACATGAATTTTCCCATTGGTCCAGATTCCTTTTCCACGTTCATTTAAGATCTTTGTGAGATTGCCCAATTGACGCATGGTCGATGTTGCGATATCAAATTCATAAACCGTCGCGGCGTCCCCATGCGTGCATAAACCAACATAAATTTTATTATTGGACCCGATGTACATGGCACTCCATATTTGGGCATCCTTGTCATAGTTACTAAAATGGAATCTATCTACAGCCGCAGGTAGGTTCATACTTTTATCTAGAACTTGAGCATCGATCATGGTTCTCACCGATAAGGAAAGAAATAGAAAAAGGAGGATATGTTTCTTGTTCATGAAAATGATTATTAATTTTTAAATTCTATTATTTTAAGTTAGTGCAGTGTCCACTGACAAGCATTTTTAGATCAAAAAGTATATGCAGTGACAAGCTGTGAAGGCATCATCTTTGCCACTTGGCCTGCACTCTGTAGTTAAATTAGCTAGTGAGTAGCTCACCAACTCAGATGTTATTCTTGAAACTGTCAGCATCATAAGGAATAATTTCTTAAAATACTGAATCATATTTGAGCACTGGATTTTGATTTAATGATCATGGGATGATTAGTGCACCAAGCTGCAAATAAATGTAGCATCTAATATGTTCTTCTGCACCAATACTTCATCATCAGAAGCCTTACGTAGCTTAGGCTACGAGCGGTTTTGCTTTTAATGACGCTTTCGGTCAGCATCTGGGATTTGTCTTGGCACAAAATGACTACGTTATTTACTAAACTTACTTACAGTTTGCTACTCTGGTAAAATACAATAGTATGCGATTCTCACAAAATAATATTTGCTGACTCATAAAAGATTCCCCACTTTTATCCAGAGGTTGTACATATCAAGGAATGATACCATCTATCAGATGAAATCTGACCAGTGTCTTGTTGAAAAACGAGTGTCCATTGAGAAAATTAGTTTTTTTTACGTTTTCACTTCAACATAATGTCATCGTCGTGCATTTTATAGTTGATCCTCTACACCAAGTGACCTTTCGATGAGGAAAATTCCCTATATTTAATACTCTGGCACAACAGACCATCGTAAGCTCATCTGTTCTATTGTTTTGGCATAAAACATTGACATCTATCAAGAGACACTGTCCTGATTCTAATTCTCATCACATGGAGGATTAAACGAAGTTTATTGCCAATATCTACTTATTCTGCAAATTCTAACCTGGTGATAAGATGATTGAAAATTATATAAAAGATTGCCTGGAGAAATCTAAAAATAGAAAGCTCTATTTTTCTAGAGATATCAGATGCAGTGTCGTACTTCCGTCGCTTCAATTACCTTGGCTCCTCCCTGATTTTATTTGGGGAGGTTCATTTTTTCAACAATGGTTTTAAATCTGGGATCATCATGCAGATGCTCCATGCCCGGAATAACTTTCAACCAGGGCATAAAAGGGTGGCGTAAGTCAAATGATTTCTGAAGATACTCCAATGCCTTTTGATCATTCTTGAGTTCCGAATAAACTTCCACCAGCAACATCGCATCAAATACAGTTTCATCTGCCGCAATTTCTACCACCCATTCCTCGGCCTTTTGCTCATGACCAGCTTTGAACAAAGCCAGTGGAACCGCAACTCTCCAGCGGGGATCTTTAGCTGCCTTTTCTGCCAGTTTTATCGCTTCCTCATGGTCACCCATTCCTGATGCAATTCTGCTGGCCACATGCAGTGCCTCTGCGTCGTTCGGATTAATCTTGAGGGCTTTAGTGATCCAATGCTTTGCTTCTTGATAGTCTCCTTCCCAGCACAATGCCCAGGCATACCAGGCCTTCAATTGAGTGGACAACTGCTTATTAGATGCGGTCATTTTTGCAGCTTTGCCAATATTAAGCATGCCCTCCTCGTATTTATCTTCTAGCATGAGAAACCAACCGTAGTCGCTATAGGCAAAAGCTGGTGTATATTCTTTTCCTATCACCTGATTAAAATAATAATTGACACTATCGAAATTCCAGGTCTCGTAGAGATTTATTCTCGCTCTCATGGCAAGATTTGCTACATCTTGTCCAGAAACGGGCCGCGATGATACTATATGTAGACAGAGCATTAAGAGGGTCACAAATTGTTTGGATTTTATTTGATTGCCGCACATGTGAAAGGAGGACTTGTACAGGTGATAAAATCAGACTACATTAATTTAATGGAATATTAGTACTTAACTTGTAAAACTCCTGTGCGTAAATTCCTTCTTTAAGATTTGGGCCGGCGGTAAACCGGAAGTCGTATTTGCCTTTGGTTCGGAGCTTAATGAAAGGTCCTAACCATTGGTAAGAACTTTCAAAAGGACCATCTCCAAATTTGAGGAAGAGACCTTCGTAGTGAACTCCCAGTGAGACCCGGTTGCTTAGCCAGTAGCCGGGAGTGAGCCAATAAAATAGAAAATCAGCAGTGGAACGGTTTACAGGATCAGTCACTTCGTCACGGAGGTGTTGATAAAGGGCAAAAAAGACCTCGGTATCCAGTCTTCCCGGATTTATATATAAGGAGAGACTCGGCACAATGCCTTCAAACATTACACTTTCATCTCCCCCGGAGAGAAATTTTCCATGCGTAAATCCTAAGGAAGGGTTTACATAAATATTTCCATTAAATGCATGAAATCCCAATCCAAAGCTATTTTCCAACCATAAGTCAGAACTGTAGGTTGTTTGCGGAAGGCCAAAACTGGGATTCGTCCACATGGCACCATAAAAGGTGAAATCAAGGGTAGGGGAGAGGCCCTGGCTCCCGTAAAT
>JABDLW010000166.1 GCA_013001805.1 Saprospiraceae bacterium
ATCGCATGGAAGTGCACCTTGATACAGAAAGTCATCAATTTGAAGGCAAGCAGACTTTGTTTTACACCAATCATTCACCTGATACCCTGCGAAAGGTTTTTTACCACCTTTATTTCAATGCTTTTCAACCCGGGAGTATGATGGATATCCGCTCCCAAAACCTCCCTGATCCCGATTCCCGTGTGGGTGGTAAGATATCAGCATTGGAAGCAGAAGAAATGGGCTACCTAAAGGTCAATAAACTCTTGCAAGATGGACAAGAGACTTCAATAATTCATGACGAAACGATACTGGAGGTTAGGCTGGCCACACCCATGGTCCCGGGCGATGTTGCAACATTGGAGATGACATTTACCGGTCAGGTACCCGTGCAAATTCGCCGGTCCGGACGCGACAATGCGGAAGGCATTGCTTACTCAATGGGTCAATGGTATCCTAAAATGTGCGCATACGATGAGCAGGGATGGCATGCAAACCCTTACGTCGCCAGAGAATTCTATGGTGTATGGGGCAACTACGATGTCAAAATTTCATTAAATGCAAAGTACATAGTGGCAGCGACAGGTACCCTGCAAAATCCTGATGATATAGGGTTTGGCTATTCCGACCGGGAGGTATTTCATAAACCAAAAAATGATCTGACATGGCACTTCAAGGCGAGAAATGTCCACGATTTTATGTGGGCTGCGGATCCTGATTATAAACATGAGTCGGTTGAGGTAGCAGGTGGTACCAGGCTGCACTTTTTTTATCAGCCTTCCAAACGCAATCAGGATGCCTGGGCGGCGCTGCCAACGGTAATGTCAAAAGCCTGGCCGATGATCGAGGATAGTTATGGTGACTATCCATACGATTCCTACTCATTCATACAGGGGGGCGATGCGGGGATGGAATATCCTATGGCAACATTAATCACTGGAGAAAGGAGCGTGGGAAGTTTGATTGGAGTGGCTATTCATGAGGTCATGCATGCTTGGTTTCATACCTTGTTGGCCAATAATGAGAGTCTATATTCCTGGATGGACGAAGGTTTTTCCACTTTTGCGACCAGCACTATAATGAACCAATTACGCAAGGACAAGAGCATTCCGGGTGAGTACACTCCCTCACCCTTCGTAGATCTCTATAATGGATACAGAAACCTGATTAAGTCCGGTAGAGAGGAACCTCTCTCAACGCATGCTGATCATTTTATGACCAATTATGGGTACGGGGTTGCCTCCTATACCAAAGGAGCTGTCTTTTTAAAACAACTCGAGTATATTGTTGGTAATGAGACTTTTAACAAAAGTATGTTAAACTATTACTATAAATGGAGATTTCGCCATCCCAACCCCAATGACCTGATCCGGATTTTTGAAAAGGAATCAGATTTAGAGCTGGATTGGTATCGTGAATACTTCGTCAATTCTATCAAAGTGATTGAATATGGTATTGATGCTATAAGAGCAGAAAACCAAACCTCCATTGTCACAATTTCAAAACTAGGAACTATGCCAATGCCCATAGATGTAGAAGTCTCTTATAAAGATGGATCGACCAGTATGCATACGATACCGCTCAAGATTATGCGTGGTGCCAAGCAGTCTGACCTGGGAAGAGATGTGCAAGTCGAACCTGACTGGCCCTGGACCAATCCCAGCTATGAGTTGGTAATCAAGAAATCAATCGATAAAATTGAATCAGTGAGAATCGATCCTTCGCTTCGCCTGGCCGACTTCGATCTCTCTAACAACATGGTCGAGCCAGATGATAATTGAGGACTACAAATCCTTCGTTTTTATTAAATAGTATGAAGCCATTACAAAAAGGAGTATGTAGATTACAGAGGTAAGGCTGGCTTCCAACGGAGTCAAGTAAATGTCCAGATCGCCACTTTCTACCAGATCCTTAGTGATGGATACATCTCCCAGAGGTAATGGTGTTAAGTCTTCAAAAGCATTCGCTGGATAGAAGTGCATAGAGCGGTTATCTGCAAACCCTTTATGAAAAAACCACCTGATCATGGGTTCAATAAAAATGGTGTACGCAAAGTATATGAAGACCGATGCTGCAGTCCTGCGAATTACCACCGTAATGAGAATTGCCAGGGACATATATCCGGAACACATAAGCCAGTAGCGTAAAAAGTGAGAACTCCGATCGAACACACCTGCCAGTTTTTCTGCCGGAGTATAGAGGTATCCCATGACCAGAACACAAATCAAATAATAGAGACTGGCAAGAAAACTGATCACGAGAAGGAATCCAATTTTACTCAAGAATAGTTCCTCCCGGGTTAAGCCCGAAATGATGTTCTGACGGAATGTACGTTGGCTAAACTCACTGCTGAATATATAGATTGCCAGGAAACCCAAGAAGAAATAAGCCAGCCAACTCCCACTATAAGCAAGAAATGACCAAATGGTGGGGAATTCAACAACCATCCGGGGACTTAGACCAGGTACCGAAATGTTCATCGACTTCACGGCGAGAAGAATTAGGGGAAGCAGTATGGAATAAACCAAAACCATCATCTGGAATACTCCATTCTTTCTGAACTTTAGCCACTCTAACCGTAAATAATAGACCATAAATGCCATTTATTTTATGATTTCCAGGAACTCATCCTCCAAGCTATGTCTCTTCTTTTGCAGATGATTTGCCACAATGCCTTTATTCATCAGCTCCAGGTTCATAGCCCCTACATCAAAATTTGCCGACACGGAAATCTCAAAGAAGTTCATTTTTCGGATAATGTTACTAACTCCTTCAAAGGAATGTAAGGCTTGCTCTAACCGACTTAAATCAACAGAACCAACTTCCACAGTGATTTCATCAGAAAGAATCGCACCAACCGGTCCGTGAGTCAGGAGTTCTCCTTTCTTGAGGATGGCCACATGAGTGCATACCTTTTCTACCTCATCCAGCATGTGACTGGCCATGATGATGGTCTTGCCCATGCTGGCAATGTCACTAATAGTTGATCTGACATCTGCAATTCCTTCCGGATCAAGACCATTGGTAGGCTCATCAAGAATCAATACCTCGGGATCGCCAACTAAAGCAGCGGCAATAGCTAATCTTTGTCGCATACCCAGGGAATATGAGATGAATTTAGATTTTCTTCTATCCGACAACTGAACTAGTTCAAGAAGTTCAGAAAAGTCAGATTCATGTGATCGTTTTATATGTCTGATTATGCCGAGATTATCATCTGCATCAAGGTAGGGATAGAAATTTGGCGTCTCCAGCAGTGCTCCGAGTCTGGTCCGGACCGACCGACCATATTTGCCATCAAACCATTGAAACATGCCCTTATCCTGCCGAATGATGCCTAAGACGATACTCAAGGTGGTGGTTTTACCACTCCCGTTTGGTCCCAAAATACCATAGACCTGGCCTGGTTCTACCTCGAGATCCAGATTTTTGATTGCTTCGATTCTACCATAAGATTTAGTAATGCCATGGATTGACAGTATCTTCATAAGGTAAATCTACAATGAAATTAAATAGTCAATTGCAAATGCGGTAAAAAGTCAATTTACTTTCGAAGTTCGGAATGTCAAGTCCGGGTGCTGTGGCAAATGAAGGATACTGAAAAATTGAAAAACATACTAGCGGTAAAAGATCTCTCGGTAAATTACCTCCTGGAGGATGGATCCAGGTATCCCGCATTGAAACGGATACAAATAGAGCTCAAACCTGGTACTATTCACGCGGTTATTGGGCAAACGGGATCGGGAAAATCTACTCTGGGAAAAGCCATTCTCGATAACCTAAGTAATGTTGAATTAGGAAGGGAATCGAGCATAGTAATCATGGAAACGGAGGTATTGTCACTTTCTGCCGTAGCACGTCGCCGGACCATTTGTGATTGGTGTGCCTCACTACCTCAGAATCCACTTTTAGCAATGAATCCTACATTAATTTGTGGCGCACAGGTAGCTGAAGCCTTTAAGACGAAGACACAAAACCAGAGGAGGGCCGTAATTGATTTGTTTGTAGACATGCAACTGGAGGAGCCAGAGACGATTTATTCTGCTTATCCGCATCAGCTTTCCCTGGGTCAGCTACAAAGAGTCTGCCTGGCTATGGCTTTGGCTCGCAAACCGCGAATTATTGTAGCTGATGAACCTTTTTCATCACTTGATCCGGTTAATAGCTCAATTTTATCCTCACTGTTTGGCAGACTGGCCGAGTCAGAAGGCACCTCCTTTCTCTTCATTACACATGATCTTAAACTTGCCTCAAAGTTAGCTCATGCCTGGACGTGGATCGATGGTGGAGAAGTGATCGCCAAGGGCAACAACCCCCTTTTGCAAACGGCACATTTACCCGACCGGGCACAAAAAGTAATTGACGCTTTCCACGCAATGCAGATCTCCTTACCAGGGGAGAAAACAAAGGAGGAGTGCTTACTTTCAACTGAAGATATCACTTATTATCATGGTGTCCGACGTGATTTTTGGCGGCAACGTAGAGAAAAGACAGCGACTTTGCAATCGATAGGATTTAGTGTACATAGAGGGGAGTTCGTTGGTTTAGTTGGTCCTTCCGGCAGTGGTAAGAGTACACTTGCCAAGATTTTAGGGGGCTTAATTGATGATTTTATTGGCAATATGAAGTATGCCTGGCCTAAGAGCGATTATTTTCGCCATGTCCAATATATAATGCAAGATGCCTCAACGTCTCTTGCACCGCTGCTGAATGTAAGTACAATACTCAAAGATGCATATACTTCATTTTATAAAGCCCGTTCGCAGCAGCAAGTGGATGAGTTGGTCAGGAAAGTCCTGGAAGATGTTGCGCTCGACCCAAGCTATCTCAAAAAGTTTCGTCATCAATTGTCTGGGGGTGAAAAGCAACGAATAGCTCTGGCCAGAGCCCTGGTGGTAGCTCCAAAAATTTTAATTCTTGATGAATCTCTAAGTGCGCTTGACCGATTTGTCCAGGCAGAAATCCTGAATCTTCTGCAAACTTTGATCGATAAATACGAAATGTGTATTATCCTGGTGAGCCATGATGTAGACTTGATCGCCGGACACTGTGGAAGGGTGCTGGAACTCGACCATGGCAAGGTAATTTACTCGGGCAAACCCCGCATTTTCAATGGATCTGGCGATCTCCTTTGAAAAATCGTATAAAATTTAAGACGTTATGCAACCAAATAGGCCACATATACGTCTATTGTTTAAGAGAACTTTAAAGACTGAAGAATTGAGTTTAACAAAACATTAAAGATTTTTGCCATACTTTTGGCTTAACGAAACCATACTGTATGAAAACCTTGAGAATATTAGGCATTTTACTTCTGATTTTGATTTCAGCAGGGTGTTTTCTGTACCTGAATTATTGCCCGGACTCACTCTATGGTGAGTTTACCATAAGTAACACAGAATTGACTGATGTGAAAATTTCAAAGTTCATAGTGGAATCTCTAAAGAAAGTTGCACTTTCTAGTTTCTAAGTTGGATGACATCGGATTGTGCTAAATCATAACCATTTAGAAACGAAGATACATCCATCTTTTTCTTACCTTGTAATTGTACTTCCTTAAATTCGACGTAGCCATCGTAGGTGTATAACCGTAATTTTTCCCTTCCCAGAGCTACAAGCGATCCCGGTTTATTACTGTGTTTCAAAATTGAGTGGGAGCTGCCAAATATCTTTAGAGTCAATTGATCCATCATAATCCAGGCCCCTGGATAAGGACTAAGTCCTCGAATAAAATTATAGATCTGATGCGCTGAGAGTGATGAATCGATTTGACAGTCTTCATGAAATATTTTTGGTGCGCGAGTAGCGAGGGAATGATCTTGTTCTTTTAATTGTACTACCCCAAAGAGTAAGTCTCTTACTGATCTTGAAACCAGGGCTGCTCCTTCGTACATCATCTTATCGTGGAGATCACCGGCAGAATCTGTTTCTTCGATTGGTAGTGTCTTTTGATGAATAATATTTCCTGTATCGATTTCCTTGGCAATCAAAAACGTAGTTAGTCCGCTAATTTTTTCTCCTTTGATAATGGCCCAATTGATAGGAGCCGCTCCCCGGTATGCCGGTAGTAGGGAAGCATGCAGGTTCATGGTGCCATATTTTGGTGCACTCCAGATTACTTCCGGTAACATCCGAAAGGCTACCACCACAGCCAAATCTGCATGCAGTTTTTGAAACTGGTCGACAAATTTTTGTGCTTTAAGGTTTGCTGGTTGTAAAACCGGAAGGTGGTGTGTGATTGCTGCTTTTTTTACTTCCGATTGTATGATTGTCTTTCTACCCCGGCCACCGAGTTTGTCAACTGCAGTGATTACCGCGACAACTTGTAGGTCCTTATCCGCGATAAGTGCTTCTAGGGTTGGCACCGCGAAAGAAGGCGTGCCCATAAATACAATCCGCTTCTTCATTCGGTAAATCTACATAATATCACTTTCCAACTAAACTTATGCAAATTTTCAGTTAAGCATTGGTATTTTTGTGCTATGACCTGTTTATATGCGCCACGCAGATTTGATGATGCAAATGTTTCCTACACATGAAACATAGGGTGTCGGTGCTGATGCGTCATTTTCGCATCGTACTCCTGATGATGTTGATTCCAGCAACGCTATGGTGCCAGGGAGTTGTCTTACATGGAAATGTATATGAAGCTGGAAGTCGAGTGCCGCTAACTGGTATAAAAATCAAGGTCAAGTTCAATCATCTCACTGAAGACCTCCGTGAGATAAGAGTTGATAAGGGAGGTTTTTTTCAAGTGGTGCTCTTACCGGATTCTGAAATTGAGGTTATAGTCGAGAACCCTCATTTTCTTCCCTTTAACCAGCGTGTTTCAACCTACGGGAAGAAGGAGGGTGACAAAGTATTTGTAAGTATCGAACTAGGTAGAAAAACAATCGACCGGTCTGATGATCAGGCACATACTGGTCATTAGGTGGAGCGGGATATTGCCGACTCTATCGAACAACGAACTGCCGAATATGCTTCCAGGATCAACGCTCCACATGCTAGTTTAAAAACCAAGAGCTCGAGGCGAAACCTGGCGATGGAAACAGGAATTACACGACAGGCGCAAAAACCGCTGGATCGTATGAGCTCAGCTGATGAACGGGTGAGATTGGAGAATAACATGGTAGAAATCTTAAACGGACAGACAAGGAATTCTTCTAACCGTTTCCGCTCGATTCCGCATGACTACACCGGTTACAAAATCCAAATTATCAAGTCAGAATATCCGATCGATAAGGATGAAATAGCTGGCATGTTTCCCGAAGGAATTTGGTGGGAAGAAACCGGTAAAAGTGAAAACACCTACTTGATCGGGACATTTTCGCGGTTTCAGGATGCCGTTGACTATTTTGAAGAAAAGATTGCCTCTATCTACCCAAATGCCAAAATAATTGAGTTTATTCGTGGTTCAAGATTATAGTATGACTGCTAAAGACTTCCTTCTTCAGTTACCTGCTAAGGTAAAGCCAGATACCCTCGAAGGATTGGAAACAGTATTTCATTTTGATATTGCCGGCGATGGTGGTGGTCAGGTAACTTTGCATGTCAAAGATGGGCAGTGCATAGCGGAAGAAGGCCTCAATGGTGAGGCAAAGTGCGTCGTTAGAGCCAAAGAAGCAAATCTGATGAATGTCATGAAAGGAAAAATAAATCCACTAATGGCTGTTCTGACCGGCAAACTTAAGATAAGCAATCAAGGAGAGATGTTGAAATATGCTAAAATATTCGGCTTAATGTAAATCCAGTCACTTCGGCGCCCTTTGATGTAGCATTTCTACTTCGACATTGCTTTAAATCTTTATTGGTTTCGTTTTACTGCAAAAGCAGTGCACCTTGACCGGGTAAAATAGTTCGATTATTTTTTTGCTATAAAACCAATGCGAAAGACTACCGGTGAGACATGTTGATAAAAATTCCCATGCCGATGGTGCCACTACGATCTCCTGAACTAAAGACCGGACGTATCGAAAGTGAGAGATCGTCACTCATATCAAAGGACTTGAGATGGGCATCGACATAAGCATCTAATGCACTTAATGCATACATGCCGATAAATCCGATATAGGACAATTGTAAGTTTTTATCATAGCTATTTCGGATTCTTCTCAGTGTCTCCGCATCTCTGATCACATCCTTGTATATATCGTCGACACCAGCGAGACGCTGTGCATAGGCTGTTTCAAATTCGTCTCGATTTCTTCTATTGAAATCGACCGCGTAGAAAAGGGCTGCAAATCCACCCCAGACAATAGGTGCTTTCCAATATCTCTTATTATAAATCTGACCTGCCCCTGGAACGACGAGGGTGTAGATAGCTGCGCGATAGGGATTGGGATAGGGTAGACGCCAGTTGGCTTTAAACTGCCCCTTTTGTTTGGTCCGTTTAACCGCTGATATGTTTTCCGCATCATCATTTCTATCACCAGACTGAGCGCAAAGACACGATGTGCCTGCAAATAAACCGAGGAAAGTCCATAATAAAATAAAATGGGTCTTCATGCTCCTACTAACGTACTCAGTGGTCCATTAGTTGCTCTCAAAATAGTCAAGGATTTCGTTAAGATCTTCGTCCGATTCGAAATGAAAAGTTAAAGTTCCTTTTCCCGAATTCTTGCGTTTCATTTCAACCTTTGTTCCTAATTCCTTACTGAGGTGGTCGACTGTATGTTGGTAGGCAGGAGGTAAATTCGGTTTCCGGATTATCAACCTGGACTTTTCCGGCTTGCTGAATTCACGCACCAATTTTTCAGTTGCTCTTACCGACAAGTCATCCTCCAGGATACGTTTGAGTGCAAGTAACTGAGCTTCCTGATTTTGAATGCTGAGTAGTGACCGGGCATGTCCCATGCTTATTCTGCCAGTCTTAATTGCTTGTTGTACCACGGGAGGCAACTTAAGCAATCTGATATAGTTGGTAACGGTACTCCGGTTCTTTCCAATCCTGTCGCTCAGAGATTCATGAGTGAGTTGACATTCATCTACCAAACGCTGATATGAAATGGCAACCTCTACCGCATTTAACTCCTGTCGCTGAATGTTTTCCACCAAGGCCATTTCCAGCATTTCCTGGTCATTGGCTTCCCGGATAAAAGCAGGAATGGATTCGAGGCCGGCCAATTTCGCTGCCCTGAGTCTCCGTTCTCCCGCTATCAACTGATAGGTTTTACCGTCCAGCTTTCGTAGTGTCACGGGTTGAATGAGACCAAAAGTGACAATTGATTCAGCCAGCTCCTTCAGGGCATCTTCATCAAACTGATTCCGCGGTTGGAAGGGATTGATTTCAATGGCCGAAACTGGTATTTGACTTACTGGTGTTGCAGATTCTTCTTCGACAGCCGGGATGGAAGGATTTCGCTGATCCACATTGCCGAGCAGTGCTCTGATTCCTTTACCTAATTCTTTTTTATCTACTTTGGCCATGCCTTTACCTATTGAGCGGAGGGTACTTTCAGAGTAATATTGTTACGGCTGAGAAATTCCTTAGCGAGATTTAGAAAATTGATTGTGCCCTTACTGCTCGCATCATATAATAACACGGGTTGATGCATGCTGGGTGCCTCACTGAGCTTTGAGTTCCGATGTATTATCGTATCATAAACAGGATCCTCTACATTGCTTTTTACTTCATCAACGACAATATTTGCCAGACGCAGCCTCCGATCGTACATGCTGAGCACAATGCCTTCAATCACCAGACTCTCATTCAATTGTTGACGCACGAGCTCAATGGTATTTTTAAGCTTCTGTAGCCCTTCCAATGCGAAAATCTCGCACTGAATGGGAATTAGCACGGAATCAGCAGCGGTAAGTGCATTTACTGTGATCAACCCTAAACTTGGCAGGCAATCAATCAAAATAAAATCGTAATCATCCCGAACATCAATCAAGAGGCTTTGCATAATGAACTCACGCTTGAAACGACTTACCAGCTCCAGTTCGGCACCTACTAAATCAATACTGGATGGTATGACCCACAGATTAGGAG
>JABDLW010000167.1 GCA_013001805.1 Saprospiraceae bacterium
ATGCTGCTTTCTTATTGCACTCTCCGTACTTTTTTTGATCGATCCACCTCTCACTGCAACCGGAATTATTCATGAAGAATTTGGCAGCATGTTGAAGAGTGGCCCGGGAGTTCAGTTTTCGCGATTACAAAAATTCCTTTTTCTCCTGGTCGGAGTGCTGATTATAGTTATTTTTTGCCTTATGCTATATATTGGTCTGGACAATCGGAATACCCGGGTTCCAAATCGACCAAAAATGTGGATCTTAATATCATCGATTTTATACGTCTCGGTATTTATAATTCTGGCTTTTACTGCCTGGCATTATTTTGACAATCAAAGCGATGTTTTTATTGCTGGATTTCCTCTGCCTTCAGCTATTATGTTGTTTGGTCTCACCCTGGTCCCTTTATTTTTCACTATGCTTTACATTTTAGGGTTTGAAAACTGGATTTTTAGTCGCGATGATTTGGCAAAATTTGAAGCAATTCTCAGGTCGCGCAAAGAGCGTAACACCGATCAATTATAACATTTGATGGAAGGCTTCAGGAATGAGATAATTTTAGGTTTTGTTGGAACATATATGGTCCTGTGCGTGCTCATAGGAATTTGGGCATTAAGGCGTACTAAGTCTACCCAAGATTTCTTCATGGCAGGTCGGGACCTTGGGATAATGGTTACCGCCTTTGCTGTGTTTTCCAGCACGATGAGTGGCTTTGGTTTTGTGGGAGGCCCGGGCCTGGTTTATCGCATGGGTATGAGTTCGGTATGGATGATAGGTTGTGTCATCATGGGATTTAATCTCGCTTTTTTTTTGTTAGGTAAAAGGCTCCGACTCCTTTCCGAATTAGGTGACTGTATTTCATTGCCGGATGTGGTTGCCCTACGTTACCAGAATAATTCAACCCGGATTCTCATTTCACTGGCCATTATCTTTGGTGTCTTAGGATATTTAGCTACGCAGATAATGGCCATGTCAATAGTCCTGCGTGATATTTTAATGGAGACGCAATTCTGGAGCGGAGTAAGTCTCGAAATGTGCGCTGCTATTTCGTGCTCTATTTTAGTCTTTTATAGCATCACTGGTGGTATTGTGGCGTCAGTTTATACAGATCTGGTGCAGGGCGCCATCATGCTTATTGCTGCTATTTTCGTTTTTTTTACAGTCATGTATACCTATGATGGAGGATTTACCGAGATAAATAGAATAATACAGGCTGATGATCGTGGCTCCATTGGCCCGTGGGGAACGCTGGGCATGGTCGGGTGCTTATCCTGGTTCTTTGTGTTTGGATTAGGCGCAACCGGGCAACCGCATGTGATTACCAAATTAATGATGAATAAAAAAGTGAGTGATGCCCGGTATATTTTACCGGTCTCCATAAGCGGCTATTTTTTTTCTGCGTTGCTGTGGATCAGTATCGGTCTGGTCATGCGTGCCCTGGTATTAAGTGGACGGCATCCTGAGTTGATTTCAGCCGATGGAGCAGCTTCTCAGTTTTTGCAAAACTATGCCCATCCTGTTCTGGCAGGTGTTGTTTTTGCCGGTTTATTTGCTGCGATTATGTCTACGGCTGATGCATTTTTAAATATTGGTACTGCTGCTATTATGCATGATATTCCCAAGGCTCTGGGAATAAACCTCACCAATGAACTTATCTGGGCAAGAACGACCACCTTCCTGATCACTATTTTTGCTGCATTATTTGCACTTTATACCGGTGATCTTGTGGCTATTCTGGGAGCTTTTGGCTGGGGCACCTTTGCCGCAGCTATTGTGCCGGTGGTAGCGCTGGGATTTAATTGGAAAAGAGCGACAGCCATGGCGGCAAATACTGCAGTGATCGCGAGTTTGTCGGTAAATTTTATGGTGAAGTTGTTTAAGATTTCAATTCCGTATAATATTGATGTGGGTGCCCTATCTCTGCTGATCTCTTTGACTTTATTTATCGGAATCTCCCTGGCCTCAAAAGCTCCTGATCTAGATCCCGATGTTGAGGCTGTGATGGATCTGTAAACTACCCATCATTGTCAGCAAGGCGCGATTTCTTTAGGATCTTTGCCGATGGAGACAGAATTAGCCTTACTTTTGCATAGGAATGACGATCTGATTTTTCTCTTTGCTGGTAAGCAGAAGAAGTAATACGAGGGTCGCCGGGAGTTGGTGCATCGATTGATATGCGAACAGGATAAAATGAAAAATAAAACTTGTCCTATTACCAATACAGACGCAAGCGAGGTAAGTCATGGCTGCATGAATTGTCTGATAAGAAAACTTTCCCTGTTTGAGGGGTTGGATCTGGAACAATTACACATGCTTAATAGTCTAAGATCGGATGTGCTTTTTGGTAGCGATGAGGTCATCTATAGACAAGGCCTCAAGCCTATCGGATTGTTGTGTTTGTCATCCGGAAAAGTGAAGATTGTGAAAAACAATATCAATGGGAGTGAGTTGATTGTCACCTTAAAAAGACCCGGAGACTTTCTCGGTTTCTATGACTTGATGCGGGAAGATGTTCACGCGTCATCAGCCATCGCGTTGGAAGAAAGCACCATTTGTGTTATTCCCGAGCAGATATTTCGTGACGTCTTAAGGTCAAGCCTTTCGCTTTCTCTCAAAATAAATAAATTCCTTGCCGACGAATTGATCAAGTCTGGTCAACGAACAGCTGCCCTTACCCAAAAATACATGCGGGCACGACTGGCTGATGCACTGCTGTAT
>JABDLW010000201.1 GCA_013001805.1 Saprospiraceae bacterium
ACCGGTAGTTTAAATCCATAATAATCGTTGCCCGATGCAGAATCAGGTATACTACCATGCCAATAAGCTGATTTCGCTGGTTGTTCTTTTTTTGAATCTCGATTTGTTGTCTGGCTATTTCGGCACTTTTTTGCGCTGTTTGAAATTTAGCTTCCAACTCATTTAGCTGCTGATTCTTATCTAAATCAAAAATGGAATCGCGCAGATTGCTATAAAGTCTTAGAAATCGGTAGGCCGCATCTGCATTTCCCAGGTTTCGATAGTTTTCCTGCAAATGGTGATACGTGTTCATCAGCATTTCCCGGTCCCCCACACTATCTGACAGCGTGGCACTGAGCAGTAAAGCATCAACGGCTTGACGATATTGTCCTTTTTGCGAGTACATCCTTCCCCTCAAATTGTGCGCCTTCAAGACTCCATTTTGATCGTTGATTTCCCTGGCGAGATCAAGCGATCTCTGCAAGTACATCTCGGCTGAGTCTAAAACGTTTTGCAACAGGAAGACCTCCGCCAGATTAGCCGTTTCGTCAATCAATAAATTGATATTATTAATTTGCCTGGCGGCCTCGATACCTTGCAAAAACAGGTGCTTGGCAGTATCCAGTTGATTCAGGTTTTTATAAATAATACCAACATTACCAGCAATAGCGGCTTCTGCGTAAGCCTCTTCAAGATCAACCGCCATCTCTAAGGCTTCATGATAATATTGCAATGCTTTTTGCGGCTCATTTAGCCTCTCGTAATTAATGCCAATGTTATTTAACGCATAAAGCCGGGAGTCGTGCCTGGGCTGATTATTTAATAATTCAAGAATTTCAATATTTGTCTCAATACCCTTTTGATATTCGGCAGTATAATATTGAATGACGGAAGCTCGATTGAGTGCCTTTATTTGCGCTTCTAAATTGTCAGTGCCGACGGCGAGATCCATCAGTTGTCGATTGTAAGTTTCAGCCTCTGCATAGTTGCCCCGGGTGATCTGTAGCGAAACCAGGTTGCTTAGACTATAATTGATACCCTTTCTAAAATTCAATTGCTCACTGAGGCTTAAGGCCAGTTGACTGATGGAATCAGCATGAGAAGGATTGTTATATTGAAGCAGCTCGGCAGCTCTGATTAAGTGTAGCACTTTAATTGTATCAATACTCCGCGATGCAGCCAGTGACAACAGGCTGTCGATACTTTGCTGCGTACCCGAAGAAACCGGTTGCAGCCCCAGAAATACAATAAATAAATAAATCACGGCTATGCAATGGCAGATCTCCACACCAATGTAGGTCTTAATTTGTTTTGAAACAATTATGTCCGACTTTTCGTGCTCAAGTATACCTTGATTGCAAGTGGGAAAATGGCTGCTGGAAGACTGCCTCTGGGGCATTGAAATACATCTCAATCATCCGGCGAATCAGGTGTTTATTTTTGACCATCTTCCAGAAATTCAATTCGAGTTTCTTGTGCGATTACAATCTCCTGTAAATCTTTTATGGCTTCAATTAGCACGGGTACCAATCTCGCGTAGTCTACCGACTTTGCATCAATACCATTTTTTTCAAATTCGACAACTTCAGGAATGACCGCACCAACTTCTTCGGCAATAAGGCCGATGTCATGTTTTCCGGAGTCTTTCCAGTCGTATTCAACACCTCTTAATTTTACCACCTTCTCCAGGGCATCGGGGAGGATTTGGATGTTTGTTTTCCAGCGTCTGGAGCTAGCCATTTGATAGGAATCGGCCAGGACAATGCCCTCCACATGAAGCTTTTGTTTGGGTAGGGTAGTTCCAATACCTACTCTGCCCAGGTGATCAACCACCATTTGCGGATCATTGCTGGTATTGGTGCGTACGATCAGTGTGCTGGTCGTATCGGTAGTGGCATCCAGATACACATTATTATCCGTATGCAGAGAGAGGACCGGTTTTATTACCCCCGCCGAATTTTTCCACATAAGATCACCACCATTTTCCAGGAGTATCTGTGACGAATCACCCCCTCCTAAATGCAATTTTGCCAGCGGTGTTGTGGTGCCAATCCCCACATTAACAGCATCAACACCAGTTCCCCCAATTACCGCACAATGGCTACAGTCCACCTTGGCTTCGTACCCAATAGCGATGGACCGGTCTAATGAGTCTTGATAGTTGACTTGATCGGCTTCATAGCCGATAAAGGTATTACGGGTACTCCTTACCATATTACATCCGGTAAAGGCGCCAAAACAAGAATTACGAAATCCCGTGGTACTGGCGCTGGCAGCTTCAATACCGTAATAGCAATTATATTCACCAGTGGTGTTGTCCTCACCTGACTCATAACCGTAAAATGCGTTGTACGATCCGCTAATATTATTACTGCCGGAATAATTCCCAAAAAAGCAGTTATCTGAACCGTTCACATTTTCATCACCTGCGGTATAACCAAAGAAGGAATTGCCATATGCATTGTTACTACGTCCGGCTTCATACCCATAGAACGAATTAAAACCCCCTGTGGTCGTCTCAAATCCCGCTTGATATCCGACAAATGTATTTCGCCTTCCGGACGTAAAAGCTTGATTCATTCCGGCCCTCCGACCAATGTGCAAGCTGGTGCTATCTTGTGGGTGTACAGTGAGATCCAGTTGTCCAATGATTTTAGAGTTGCCTTCTACTTCAAATTTGAGATCCTGGGCGAAGAACACTGTGGGAAACAATAAGAGGATAAATACAAGCGAATTGCAAAATTCATATTTAATTCTATGCATTGATGAAAACATGATGTACTGTTTTAATGATTAGTTTGAGTTGTTATTTATAGCTAGTTTGAGCTGTTCAACTTCATCCTGGAGAGCTTGATTAGAAAGGTTTAAATCTTTTATAGCTTCAATTAATATGGGTACTAGTCTCGCATAGTCCACTGATCTTGCATCAATACCATTTTTTTCAAAAGCGACAACTTCGGGAATGATTGCACCAACTTCTTCGGCAATGAGGCCAATGTCATGTTTACCGGAGTCTTTCCAGTCGTATTCAACACCTCTTAATTTCACCACTTTATCCAGGGCATCCGGTAGGATTTTGATGTTTGTCTTCCAGCGCTGTGAGCTCGGCATATTATAAGCATCGGCCAAAACATTGCCATCGACATGGAGTCTTTCACCGGGAGTGCTGGTGCCGATACCTACATCACCGGATGAGCTTATCACCATTTGTTCGGCATTGGAAGGATTGGTACGGAAAATGAGTGTGCTACTTGCGTCAGTAGTTGCATCCAGATACACATTATTATCCGTATGTAAAGCGAGGACTGGTTTTATTACCCCCAACGAATTTTTCCACATGAGATCACCGCCATTTTCCAGGAGAATCTGTGAAGAATCACCACCTCCCAGATGCAATTTTGCCTGAGGAGACGGGGTGCCAATCCCCACATTGACAGCATCTTCTCCTGTGCCCCCGATTACGGCACAATTGCTGCAGTCCACCTTGGATTTGTATCCTATAGCGATTGCTCTTTCCAGCGTATCACCCGGGGAAAATGTATTAGCCTCAGCCCCAAGAAAAGTATTGTAATGTCCGTAACCCGAGGCTCCAGCTGAATGACCGAAATATGAATTAGATGAACCAAAGGTGTTATTAGCGCCGGAGTCTGGACCAAAAAAAGAATTAAAAAATCCATTCGTGTTTTGGTGTCCAGATCTAGCACCGAAGAAAGCATTGGAGTGTCCATCTATGTTCTTTCTACCGCTATCCAAACCAAAGAAAGCATTGGAGTGTCCATTTATGTTCTCCATACCGCTAGACGCACCAAAATATGAATTATATGAACCAGTGGTGTTCTTAGCTCCGGAGTCTGGACCAAAAAAAGAATTAAAAAATCCATTCGTGTTTTGGTGCCCGGATCTAGTACCAAAGAAAGCATTGGAGTGTCCATTTATGTTCTCTCTACCGCTATACGCACCAAAAAATGAATTATTAAATCCATCATCAGTAACTCTACCAGCGTAAGAACCGACAAAGGTATTAGATTGTGCGAAGAGATAAGATTGACTTATACCGGCATCTATCCCAATTGTCAAACAGCTCGCATCCTGCTCGTCCCCGAGATCCAAATGACCCCTAATTTTCGCATTGCCCTCCACTTCGAATTTTAGATTTTGACTCATTGTTAGATTTGAAAACAGGAGTAGTGTGATTAAGAAGGTAATTTCTACTATCTTTTCCAGGGTTGACACCAGGCTGACCATATGGTTATGTTTTTATCAAAGGTCTGACTAGTACTTGTGGCACACATCTCCCGTAGGGGGGATTTTTTCCGGTTTGACTAGCAGCTCTCCGGGTCAGATCACTCTCCCAGCATTTCCTGCACCGCATGAATAGGATAATTCAATATTCTATTTCTTATATTTAGGCTGACCAGATTTTTAGAGCTTCTTTTCGAAAATTACCTGAGCATTGAAAAGAAGAAAAAACCATCGTTCAAAGACGAACCCCTCATTTTATGAATCAAGTACAAGACAGTTGGAATCAAGGAGATCCTTATGAATATTTCATGGGCAGGTGGAGCCGGTTAGTGGCTCATGAATTTCTCCTTTGGCTCAAGATAGCTCCTCATTCATTTTGTTTGGAAGTCGGATGCGGGACGGGTGCCTTGAGTGAAACCATTTATGAATATTTCAGACCTGAACAATTTTGGGCTATTGACCCTTCTCCAGGATTCATAGCGAAGGCAAAAGAAAGACTTAAGGGCAAAGGAAATTTTGTTGTGGGTAATGTCGCTAAACTCCCTTTTGAGAATGGTTATTTTGATCTGGTAGTTTCAGGATTAGCTCTTAATTTCTTCCCGGACCTAATTGCTGCCTTGTATGAAATGAAAAGGGTGTCAAAGAAAAATGGAAATATCGTCGCCTACGTATGGGATTATTCCGGTCGAATGGATATGCTGAGATACTTTTGGGATGCTGCATCTTCGATTGATCACAATTCCCGACTGCTGGACGAAGGGGTCCGTTTTCCAATTTGTAATTCGGACACCTTAAGCAAAGAGTTCAAGCAGGCCGGTATATCAGAAGTAGAAACAACGATGCTGGATGTGGAGACAAAATTCGAAAGTTTTGATGATTATTGGACCCCATTTTTGGGAGGCCAGGGACCAGCACCCAGCTATGTAGCATCACTCTCTGAAGAGATGCAGGCTGATTTAAAAGATCAGGTTTTCAACAGTCTGCCGATAGAATCCGATGGTTCGATAAAGCTCCTCGCCAGAGCTATCGCGATACGGGGACGAGTCTAAAATAGGCATCTTCAATAAACCAGACCGATAGTAAACGCCCTTATATCAGATGAATAAATGGTAAATGATATGTACATAATCAAAAATTCAAAGCAGACAGGTCAATGTTAAACTTATTTCGAAGGTTACGCAGGAAATTAATTGATGAAGGAAATCTGAGAAAGTATATGTTGTATGCATTCGGGGAGATATTACTGATTGTCCTAGGCATTCTCATTGCTCTTCAATTAAATGATTGGAAGGAAGAAGCAGACCAGAAAACCACCGAAATTAAATTATTGTCCGAGCTCTACCATGATCTTGAAGAATCGGAGAGACGGTTCACTTCCAGTCTGGAAATTGATCGCGAAGTGCTCGCCAGCAAGCAAGTGATCATTAAGGTAATTGATCAGAACCTCCCCTGGCATGATAGTCTGCAATTGCATTTTAATCTTTTCAATTTTTGGGAAACCTATTCCATTGATGCTACGGCATATAAATCCATTGAAAACTGGGGAATAAATAATCTGTCGAATGATACCCTAAGACGTCAAATAGTTAACATATTTCAGTACGAAACGCATGAATTAGCAGAAATGGAGGAAAACGAGAGGCAGGTAAGACTCAGCTCACTAAATGATATTCAATCTACTACCATTGACTGGAATGATATCGAGAAAGTTCATCCGGTAAATCATACTGCTTTTCTGCAAAACGAAGAATTATCCACACGACTTAAAGCCTTCAAAACTTATACCCATTTGCATATGAACGCCCGGCATCGGATTTTAGAGAAAATTCTGCAAGCAAAAAATACTCTAAAAGCCGAGATTATGCGGTTGCAAAGTCGCTAGTTTTTTGTCTATTCAGAAATTTCGTCAATGCGCCGGTATCACTTTAAAGGACCAGGCATGATCGCAGGGTCTTTTTTCAGAATCTTGCAATGCTTCCGGAATTAAAATGGAAACAGAACCATCATTTTCATGCTGCCATGTCAATGGTGGGTCATAACCCAGGAGAAAAACATCAGAACCTTCCTTTAAATCTACTTTACTAAAAGACAGTTTGTCTCCCGGCCATTCCGTTGTGACCACAAATACTATGGATCGATCCTTACTTGTCACAAAATATATTGACTCATTTTCCTTAAAATCCTTAGTAGATCTGGAGCCATAAATAATTTCGCTATTCACCTCCATCCACTTCCCGATTCCCTTTAGACGATCAATGGAAGGTTCTGGAATAAAGCCCGAATCAGTGGGTCCTATATTCAAGAGATAATTTCCTCCCTTGGCTGCAATTTCGACCATATTATGGATCAGTGATTTCACTGATTTCCAGTTGTGGTCAAATGACTGGTAACCCCAGGAATCGTTCATCGTCATACAAGATTCCCACAAAAGCGTTGACGTGCCTGCCAGAATCTCTTGTTCGGGAGTACCAAAGTCACCGGCGTAGTCCATGCTTTGGTCATTCATTCCCATCATGCCCTTCCTTCCTTTATCTACCCGGTTGTTGATGATGATTTCGGGTTTTAGATTGCGGATGAAATTATACATTTCCAATCCCTGCTCATGGGTGTACTCAGAAATCCATTCGCCGTCAAACCAGAAAATAGCCGGATCGTATTTCACTACCAGTTCTTCTACCTGGGGCTTCAGATATTGACGGTAATAGGTAGTAAAATTTGGATTTGCCTTTTCTTTGGTATTGTAGGTAGGATAATGCGGAGCCTGTGCATCCGCGTGATGCCAATCCATAATCGAATGATAAAATCCCAGCTTGATACCCGACTCATCACAGGCTGATTTTAATTCAGCTAGGAGGTCCCTTTTAATTGGTGAGAAATCCATTACATCATAGTCTGTCACTTTAGAGTCCCACATACAAAATCCATCGTGATGCTTTGAAGTAATTACAATATACTTCATGCCGGCCTCCTTCGCCACGCGCACCCACTCCATGGCATCGTAGCCTGTGGGATTGAAATTACGTGAGTATTCCTCATAGTCTTTAACGGGAATTTGCGCATTATTCATAATCCATTCACCCAGGCCTTTGATTGAATCACCACGATGAATTCCCGCTGGTACAGCATAGGGGCCCCAGTGGATAAACATACCCATCCCAGCATCCCGCCACCATTCCATTCGCTCATAAAACTCAGCTTCAGACTCCAACAAATAGTCTTGGTCATTGGTGAGTAATTCTTGCGCTGCACCCAGATATTGAGAAAAAAAGAAGACGAGTAGCAAGGTGAATCGGTAAATTTTCATGACTCATTATTTTGCGCGTTAGAAAGACAGTTTCAAACTTTCCCGTATCTCATATTTCAGTGCATGATTTTCTGAAAGATGACATGTTTAATTTGCATCAAAATCTAACCCGGTCGTTGGAAAAAGACCTTTTACCATGCAGGTGTATTACGACATTACTAAGCGATCGTGATCGACTTATCGGCATAAACGTCCTGAATCAGATTTAGAATTTTTACACCTTCTTTCATTGGTCGCTGAAAAGCCTTCCTTCCCGAAATTAAGCCCATTCCTCCGGCACGTTTATTGATCACCGCAGTTTTTGCTGCCTGGGCAAAATCATCGGCTCCAGAAGCACCACCGGAATTTATCAACCCGGCACGTCCCATATAGCAGTTGACTACCTGGTACCGGGTAAGATCTATCGGATGATCGGATGATAAATCGCTATATACTTTCGCATGGGTCTTGGCAAATTTAATGGCGTTAAAACCACCATTGTTTTCCGGTTGTTTTTGTTTAACAATATCGGCCTGGATGGTGGCTGCCAAGTGATTGGCCTGGCCAGTAAGGTCGGCAGCAACATGGTAGTCTTTGTCACCTTTAAATGCACTATTGCGCAAATATGCCCAAAGCACGGTGACTAGTCCGAGACTATGTGCATACTCAAATGCCTGAGAAATTTCTACAATCTGTCGATTGCTTTCCTCCGATCCATAGTAAATAGTGGCGCCCACCGCGACCGCTCCCATATTAAAAGCCTGATCCACAC
>JABDLW010000234.1 GCA_013001805.1 Saprospiraceae bacterium
ATTTACGACCTGACCGGCTGGTAGTGTACCGGAACCGATATCATTTCTGAACTTTCGAAAGTCACTGTATGTATCGACTCCCAATCGGCTATTTAATTTGAGGCCCTCTACCACTTCATATTCCAGATGAGAGTAACCGATAAAACGATTTACATCGTCAGTGAGAAAGTTTTTATAGACAGTCCAATAAGGATTATCATAAATCGCCCGGTCTCCCAATAATCCCCGGTAAGCTCTGGGTCGTCCATCCTCAAATTGATAGGCCAGTGGATTTTTGTCAGGATCTACTCCATTTCGATTATCAAAAGTTGGTGCAGTCCGCATCAGTCCAAGCATGACACCTGAGGTATTAGATCCGTTTTGTGCACGCTGCCCACCGGAATTAATGTAACTTCCTGACACCGTGGCACGGATTTTATCCGACAGATTAGCGCCAATTGTTGTTTTAAAAGATGTGCGATTAAATTCTGTGTTGGGGATTATTCCGGTCTGATACATATTCCCACCAGACATATAATAATTGATTTTTGCCGTGCCTCCACTGACACTCACATAATTATTATTCGTGATGGCCGTTTCAAAAAATTCACCTGGATTATCATAGGCATTGACTAATCTATTCGTTGCCCGGGGATCATCCTTTGGGACAATCAATCCATTGGGATCCCAGGGTGAACCCACGTCAGCGTATCTGAGATCATCAATTCGCGGCCCCCAGCTGAAACCCGTAAAGGACCCGGTCATCGGACCCTGAAAAGTTGGTATACCATTCACGGGATTACCTTGTGCATATACTCTCTGTACTTCCGGCAATTTATTAACCTTGTCAAACGTAATAGAAGAACTAATATTAATTGTTGGTTTACCGTCTGTATTGCGCCCCCGTTTCGTCGTCACTACAATGGCGCCATTGGCGGCGCGGATACCGTAGAGCGCCGTGGCGGCCGGACCTTTTAGAATCGTCATAGAAGCGATATCATCGGGATTAATATCTATTGCCCGGTTGGAATTATTAACGCCCCCGGAACCCAGATCACTTACTGCATCTTCGGGCGAATCTGCTGTGGTAAAAGTACTGTTGTCGATGGGTATACCATCAACAACAAACAAAGGTGCATTTTTTCCAATGATGGTCTTGTTTCCTCTGATCCGGATTTGTGCAGCGGCTCCGGCTGTGCCACCCGAGCTAGTCACCTGTACACCAGCAGCCTTTCCCGCCAGTGCAGCGACCAGATTGGTTTCTCCGGAATTTTGAACATCGTCGGATTTTACCGACTGAATGGAGTACCCTAGATTGGATTTATCCGCAGTAATTCCGATGGCAGTAACTACAATTTCGCCAAGGCTAGCCGAACTGACATCCATGACAATATTTAAATCCATCATGCCTCTGACCGGCACCTCCTGAGATTCATAACCGGTATAGGAAAAAACAAGAACTGCATCTTCTGACGGCACAGTGAGGGAAAAACGACCATCAAAATCCGTAACATCTCCTGTCGTGGTGCCTTTAATCAGAATATTCACTCCAATCATGCGCTCATTGTCATCACTGGAAGTGACCGTCCCGGTAATCGTCCGCTCCTGGGCCATAAGAGAGCCCGTCAACATGACGAGTAGAAATAAGGTAGAAATTTTCATAGCGTCGTTTTTAGTTCAGTAAATGAAACCTGCTTGTCATTGTACGTGTTAACTATAACCATGTTCACACAAAACAAAATGACGGCAGTTTCCTGGTTTCCCAATAAAAACGATTAGATATTGTGAAAAAAATTGCTAAAGAAGTGAGTTGCAGAACCTATGAATTGAATGACGGTTTTTCTGCATTGAAATGACCTACTACTTTCTTAATAAAATCATTTCTCAATGCTTAGCATCTTAAGAAGATAAATCCGAAGAACTACCAAACAGAGCGGCATCGGATACACTAGCTTCATTATTTGCAATTTCGGCTGCACGTCGCCTAAAGCACAGATCCATGACTTTAGAAAAACGAATTGTAGGGATATTTTATGGCAGGAAAAAAGATAAAGCCTGCTTGGGATCAGATTAGAAAAAGCATGTAATCCATCTGACTTAACAGTATGTCATAAATTACCTTTCTTGAGCTCGTCTACGGCGTGATTGGCCGCCCTGGCGGTAATGGCCATAAATGTCAGCGTGGGATTTTGCGTACCGGTAGAAGTCATACATGCTCCATCGGTCACAAAGACGTTTTTACAAGCATGCAATTGATTGGTACTATTTAGTAACGATGTTTTCGGATCATTTCCCATTCGCACCCCACCCATTTCGTGAATATCCGAACCAGGTGGAGAATGGGTGTCGCGAGTCTCAATATTCACAAAGCCAGCTTTTGTCAACATTTCCCGGGTTTGTTCCAAGTAATCTTCCACCATCTTATCGTCATTTTCTGTCCAATCACATGACACGATTAATTGGGGAATACCATACTTGTCAACTTGATCTGTACTAAGCCGCACATGGTTCTCAGCAATGGGAACGACTTCACCCATCATCCAGCTATTCAGCCGCCAGGGTCCGAGGGGAGGGTGTAGAAGATTATTTGTAAGGTCCGGACCGATGCTGCCTGTATCTGGATCAAACCCTCTACCACCGCTGATGCCCGATGCATAGCCACGCAAGAAATCCATCTCTTGCTGCTTCACATTTCTAAAACGGGGAATATAGGCATAACTGGGCCTTCGGCCTTCTGTTTTTTTATCCGGGAAGCCCTCGTGCACGGCATTGGCTTTTCCCCGATAATTATGCCAGGCAATGTACTTACCCAATAGACCATTATCATTTCCAAGACCATCGGGAAAGTGGCGACTGGTGGAATTCAACAAAATAGCATTACTGTTCAATGCTGAAGCATTCACAAAAATCACTTTGGCATAAAATCTTATCATTTTATTGGTCAAAGCATCAATAACCCGCACACCTACTGCCCGTCTTTTGCCTCCGCG
>JABDLW010000276.1 GCA_013001805.1 Saprospiraceae bacterium
GTACAGAGGCTGTCAAGTTGGTCACATAAATCCACACCAGCCGTAAACCAGTCTGTCCTTCGAGCCAATAACAAATTGATCTGACAAGCGTCAAAGCTACCTTCATCAAATGACTGGGCCTCTACCCATGTTGTTTTGCCACCCAGGGCTACGGTGACTCCTTTGGCCGCTATAGCGGTGGGTTTAGTTCCATCTTTTACCAAAACATAGCAATAAATCGAATCAACATTATGGCAGGCATCGCGCACTTCATACAGGATCTGATATGGTTGTTCACGCATCGGAAGTTCCACCACTCCATCGAAAGTGTATATTACCCCCGAATCACAAGAAATTCCTGGTTGCAAAACATATGATCCGATTCCATTGATTTGAGCTTTGACCTGGCCAATGCCCGACCAATCATCTTCTATACACAAATCCGGTAGTGTTGCCAGTGCAGCACACTGATGCGAATAGGTAGATAACACGACAATGGGCGCATTGAGCTGAGTACCCGGATTTGCCGGGGTAGAAAAACAATGCCCCGGCTGATCGTCATCGGCCTTATCGGGCCAGAGCACCGTAGCACCGCCAAATTTGCTGTAGTCACATCGTGCTACCGGTGGCAGGGTGTCTATATCCAACACCCAAAAGGAACAGCGCCAGTACGCTCCCGAAGCGTCCACTTGTTCAATGTCATTATTGAGGGGTACAAGGCATAGGGCTGGGTTTGGTAATCCCGGGCATATCTGTTTTATTTCGAGGTCCAGCCGGTACATACTGTTGCAACCGGTCGAAAACCTCATGGTGTCAAGGTGCATTTGAAATCCGCAAGATTGGTTTAGCTCCATTGCCTGAAAAGTTATCCTGCCTGAGTCATTATGAACGGATACTAATGGTATGGTGTCACAATCCAGACTTCCGGGGGCAGAAGGTATTACCAGGTAGGGGCCAAATAAAGGAGATTCACCACAATACAAGGTATCCTGCGCCTGGCAATAAAGATGCTCCCGGTCCAGGGCTGGGAGCCGGTGTACGGTAATTGTATCATAAGCTACATACCGCATACCATCCTTATCGATCACTTCCCATTCCCGAAAAATGACCTTAGCCGTGTCCACTGTTGCCCCCGAGCAATCTTTAGTAAACGGCCAGTCAGCAACCCACCTGGGAATAACCAAACCATCACAAGCCATAAAAGGATCGGGATAATTTGTCGCCTGCGGCGCCTCTACATTGGGGTCAAGGCAGTAATAGTCGAAGCTTCTTCCCGAAAAATTCAGCATTCCCTTGTGGAAAGTGACCATACTCATACAACTGCCTAAGGCATTGGTCACGGTAAGCATTAGTTCGCGGTCCAGGTAATCGCAGGGATTGCCAACAATAAAATATACTTCATTTCCTGCATCATCTGAACTTCCCCTGGCAACATTGGCACCAGAAATAGTTTGCAGAGTATAGGTAACAGGAGCTGCGCAGTCAAAATTACGTATGAAGTCCGTCCATGCAATTTTCGCGTGAAATTCATTGGGTCCGGTTCCGGTGATCGACACATTAATGTCCTGGCAGTTTGGTGCACATGGAATGGTTTGGGCCGAAGCAATAGAAGGGAGGCAGGCAAGAAGGATCATATTGATCCACACCCACCCAAATTGGCGTGTTAAGTTTCTGGTCATTATACAATCGATCGGTTTAAAATCGTGTTCAACGCATCACCAATCAAATATAGTACATATTAAATTATTTATATATAATTTCTTTTGAAATTTGTAAATCATTCATATCATGCATCGTTCACATGGTAAATATTTTGCATTGAATAAATATGAATGTATTTTATGTGAAAGATTCAGCCATGCATGAGACATGGGTCAATGATCTTGCTTAGCGTTAATCAAAAACGATGCTCTCAGCAGGAGCACTATGATGGTAAATCCCGGGTTGAGTTGATCTGATTTTTTGCTGTACTTATAGAAAGATTACATCTTGTGCATCCATTTCTCGGTATCTTTGCGCCTTAAAATCGCCTTGCTATGAGATTCATTCTGTCAATACTTCCGATTTGGCTGTTGCTCTCTTCCTGTCAAGATCAAGGGAATTCACCGCGGGAAATTTCAACCTACACCATTGAACAATTCTATAATAACAAGTCGGTCTTTGCCAGTTCCTTCTCTCCGGATGAGGCGAAGTTGCTGGTTACTAGTGATGAATCCGGCATTTACAATATGTATGAAATGGACGTAGCTACGGGTGATACAAAGCCCCTTACATCTTCGACGCAAGAGAGCATTTTCGCTATTTCCTATTTTCCACAAGACGAACGCACGCTGTACCAAAGCGATCAGGGTGGAAATGAAATTTCTCACATTTACCTCAGAGACCTTGACGGTACGGTTCAGGACCTGATATCCGATAGTCTGGCCAAAGCGCAATTTGTGCGTTGGGCCCACGATGAAAAGAGTTTCTTCTACACATCCACAACAAGAGATCCACGTTTTTTTGATTTGTACGAAATGTCACTAGGTGATTTCACCGCGAAAATGGTATATCAAAATGATGAGAATCTCAGTGTGGCCAGTATATCGGATGATAAGAACTTTCTCGCGCTGATAAGAAACATTACAACCAGTAAGAATGAGCTTTATCTGTATGATTTGGCAGCACAAAAACTTATTCAGTTGTCACCGCCTGACGTCACTGCAACTTTCTCTCCCCAATTTTTTAGTAATGACAACCAATTCCTTTACTGTTTAAGTGATGAATCGGGGGAATTTGCCGCACTGGTGCGCTATGATCTGTCAACGATGCAACAAGAGCCGGTATTCAGTACTGATTGGGATGTCTGGTATGCCTACGATTCCTATAAGGAAAAATACCGCGTCATCGGTATTAATGAAGACGGGAAAACCACGATCAAATTAATTGAGCTGGCAACGGGAACTGAACTGGATTTTCCAAAATTTGATCAGGGTGAGATTACTTCAGTATCTATTTCGAAGAGTGAGGAGCTTATGCGTTTTTCCGTGGGGAGCTCCAAATCACCCAGTGATCTTTATATCTATGACTTTAATACCGGACAACACCACCGTTTGACAACCTGCTTGAATAGTGAAATTAATGCACAAGACCTGGTCGATGGAGAAGTGGTACGCTTCAAATCGTACGATGGATTGGAAATTCCTTCGATCTATTATAAACCCCACCAGGCGTCAGAGAGCAACAGAGTTCCCGCGCTGCTGTGGGTGCATGGTGGTCCTGGTGGTCAATCCCGTCAGACCTACTTTCCACTAATACAATACCTGGTCAATCATGGGTATGCGGTCATGGCCATCAATAATCGTGGCAGCAGTGGATACGGTAAAACATTCTTTGCCATGGATGATCAAAAACACGGAGATGGTGATCTGAAAGATTGTATCGAGGCAAAGAATTGGCTGGCATCTCAACCATATATTGATCCGGGTAAGATTGGTATCGTTGGGGGGTCCTACGGTGGTTACATGGTCATGGCAGCTTTGGCATTTGCGCCAGAGGAGTTTGATGTCGGGGTCAATATATTTGGAGTAACCAACTGGTTGAGAACTCTCAAATCTATTCCTCCTTATTGGGAGTCTTTCCGCGAAGCATTATATAAAGAAATGGGTGATCCTTATACGGCAGATTCGGTGCGGCTGCATAAAATATCACCGCTATTCCACGCCAGCAATGTAGTGAAACCACTCATGGTTTTACAAGGTGCAAATGACCCCCGGGTACTGCAGGTTGAATCTGATGAGATTGTGG
>JABDLW010000299.1 GCA_013001805.1 Saprospiraceae bacterium
GTGTGGAAGTCTGTCGGAGATGGCGAGGCAATTTTTAATGGTATACGTCTGGAGGCTAATTATATCTGGCTGGAGGGAATAAAAATTATTGATCAGCAATATGGATTACGTACTTCGCCTCCTGGTCCTATAGGTGTAGTTGTGTCGCGTTGTCATTTTGTAAATAATCATTATTCGATCTACTTAAATGACGGTGGTGAGGGCTGGTATATAGTGGATAATGTGATTGAAGGGGATAATATTCCAAACACATCCAATTTTTCCGGAGAAGGCATTGAATTAGATCACACCAGCGGCCATACAATTGCTTATAATACCATATCTCGAGTGGCTGATGGTATTTCATATCCACATAAAAACGTAGACATGTTTGGTAATGAAATTTTTGACACATCGGATGACGGGATTGAGTTTGACTACGGGCATGCCAACAACCGGGCATGGAAAAATCGAATTTCTAACTTATTTAATAATGGTATTAGCTTTCAGCCCATGGATGGCGCGCCTTATTACGTGCTATTTAATCAGGTAGCCGTACTCAATTCACAAAGTGTTCTGAAATTGCGTGACCGGTCAGACCGGGCGCTTATAACTCACAACACATTCATCATTAATAGCGGTCCCATGGCCAGCGGTGCCAATTTTCTGGAGAATTTTGAGATAAAAAACAATCTTTGGATCAGCATCAATGACCGGTACGCCTGGGAGAATGGAACTAGCAGCAGCACCAACTGGAAAACCGATTTTGACTACGATGGTTTCGATTGGGGTAACTATGCCTATGCCTTTAAATGGGGTAGCAGCAATCGTTACGTTGATATTCCTGCTTTTACATCTGCGACCGGACAGGAGTCGCATGGTATCAGCGTGAATCACGAGACTTGCTTTGACACGCTGGGTTATACCCCGAGTTCCGGAACCGTGGACTCATTCTTGATCCAATACTATACACTTAAAGCATCTTGCAATGCTGTCGATGCAGGTACTACTTTGCCTAATATTAATGATGAATTCAACGGCATGGCACCTGACTTGGGTGCTTATGAAACAGGAAAACCCCTCCCCCATTATGGAGTAAGACCCTTTTGTGAAGATCAGGAAATAAACACCTGGATTGGGCCCAGTAATTCCTATTGGCATGATCAAGCGGCATACTGGAGTTTGAACCGGCTACCTGCGGTATGCGATCATGTGGTAATACCCAGCGGAAGTGCCGTCAAGATTAAAATGGGTGAAACAGGTGAAGGATACACCCTGGAAGTACAATCAGGTGGTATACTATTGACAGAAACCACCGGTCAATTGCGAATGGTAAAACCTTAGATTACCTTGACATACCCTCATCGTGGCCTTTGGCAAAACTGGTGACAAAATCACCTTTGCTCCATTTTAACTTGGGGACATTGTGATGTCGAGATTCGATTATATAATCTCCCGTTTGCGTATCCAGGATTACAAAGCCTCGCTCGCTGGTCACCGCCTGGAAACGGCCAATCTGGCCAGAACCTTCGGTACCGGCACTGGTCAAGAATATTAAGGTGAGCACCAGAGTGCAAACTAAGGAGAGATGTCTTAGGTCTATGCCTAACTTTTTCATGATTCAGTTATTTGTGATAAAGTGAATTCGTTTCAACTAACTATGGGATCAGAGAATAATTTGTCCCTTAAAATTTTCTTAAAACGTAATCAGGTTGACTCGCAAACAAGCCCAAACAGATCTTTGGTACGGTTAAACCCGGATTATGCATTAGAAAATCTATTGCGGCTTGAATTACCTGCCCACCCGGTTAAACATCGTTCGGGCTACCAAAATAAGACGCAATGCTGGCATAGAGGTGCTATCAATGCGAAAGGATCAAACATATCAGAAAACAATGATATCATAGGCATCAGCCAGATTCTGTTCAATCAATTCATTAGCCCCGGCAGTTTAATCTCAACATAATTCAATCCCGCAAAATCATCAAACATGGAAAAAAATGCATCCCGGTCAAAACCTTGTCCGCCGGTCATAATCATCACGTCGATCTCATTTTGTGCCTGAATATAAATCCCATCAGCGTAATGGCAAGCAAAAAATTGAATGATTTCATACTAACTAATTAATCCAAGATTCGGTAATAACCAATACACTGAGTGTATACAGGATGAATTCAAATTAATTTTTCTTCTTCCACTTTTTTGCGGAAAAAAGTGGAGCAAAAAACCGTCCTGGATCTTTTGTCTTGAAAAGCTACGGTTTGCTCCGCGCTCGCACAAAAACTCGCCTTAATCGTTCCGTGGCTTATTCTATTCGGTTGCATTCATCTGTTTTTTAAGGCAATTGGGTCCATTTTGCTCAAACAGTTTGTGCTCTTTTCCTCTGCACCACCTTGTTTTTCTAAGACAAAATCTCCTAAGGAGATCCCAAAATACCACCACTATCAAAAATGACCCTGTCAAGGCTTTACGGAAATGACACTTCCTTGATAATTCTATTTATTGATCTCATTATTCATTCTCTTACTCACCTTAGGTTTCTCACATGAGTGATCCAATAATTATCAATCCGCACCCCACACTCCCCTACAAAAGTACATAAGATGCTAATATTCAGTGCTTTGCAAAAGTAAATAATAGCGTAATACTCCAACCAAATCACGATGTCGAAACTTGAGCAATTAATTAAGAACAATGTAGTCAATAAGTGCTATTTTAGGTTACAATAAAAATCGAATTGCATTCGAAAAAGAATCGTTAAGAGATTATGCAGAAATACCTTCTTATCATTATTTCAGTTTTTCACCTGTTAAACATAGTGCCGGGTTTTGGCCAGGAAATGTTGGAATTACAAGCACGCCGGCAGGTCAAATCCGGTACAGGCTTTACCGAGACTATTACCGATGTAAAATGGCCAGCTAAATCTACGGCCATCATTGTATGTGATATGTGGGACCAGCATTGGTGTGCAACTGCCACAGAGAGAGTAGACGAAATGGCACAGCGAATGAATGAAGTGATAAAATCTGCACGATCTAAAGGTGTCACGATCATCCACGCACCGAGTAGTACTATGGAGTATTATAAGGGCTATCCGCAAAGAATAAAAATGACTCAAAATCAAGCAGTACCATCCTCCGCCAACATTCCGGATTGGTGTTACCTCGACGAACATGCCGAAGACCCTCTCCCGATCGATGATAGTGATGGTGGTTGCGATGATCCAGCATCAGATTGTGTGCATTGCGAGGTCTGGTCAAAGCAAATTGAGGCGATCGAAATTTGGGAAAATGACTGTATTTCAGATAGTGGGAAAGAAATAAATAATTTTTTGGTAGCAAATAAAATTAACCACATTATCATTATGGGAGTGCACATTAATATGTGTGTATTGGGCCGGTCTTTTGGAATACGGAGTCAGGTAAATTTGGGCCGGGATGTGGTCCTGGTCAGAGATCTGACAGACTCCATGTATAATCCGGAAATGCATCCGCAGGTCAGCCATTCTGAAGGCACAAATTTAGTGATTAATCATATTGAAAAATTTTGGTGCCCCAGTATCAAATCCGGTCAACTTCTTGATTAGCCTTTAATCTCAAAATAGACATTCATGTTACGTTACGTAATCTTTTTCACCTGGCCCTTGCTTTTGCTTGGCATTGGTTGTGGAAACCAGACCAACTCCGATGATGCGACCACATCTACTAAAATAGTTAGAGATGGTTGGGAGGGAAACGCGAAATACTTCCGATCTGAAAACGATGTGATTTTTGCTGGTGATTTAACGGAATCCATTCCCAGTAATGAATTTTTCTGTACAGAAAAAATCTATGGTGATTTTGAAATGACACTCCAGGCGAAATTAACCGGTGAAGGTAAAAATGCTGGCATCCAATTTCGCTCTACACGAATACCAAATCATCATGAAGTCATCGGGTACCAGTGTGACATGGGAAATATGGAAGATCGCTACATTTGGGGATCACTATACGATGAATCAAGGAGAAAAACCTTCCTCGTGCATCCTCCGGCGGATAGCGTTAGCCAGATTTTAAATCCAGACGGCTGGAATGATTTCAGGATTCGTGTGGAAGGACATCATATTCAAATCTGGCTAAATGATTTTCAAACGGTAGACTATATTGAGTCAGATAGCAGCATTGCAACAAGTGGAATTATTTGTTTGCAAATCCACAGTGGTCCACCAGCACTCGCTCAATATCGCGGAATTGTGATTCGGGAATTGTAAATAACTCGGTGTTATATTTTCTAAAAGTGCGGTACTTAAAACTGAAGAATGCATCCCTATTTGTCGTTCTCGTATCGCCTTCAGCCTGTCCGGCAGGTAGACGGACAAGGGCAAACTTTTGAAAGCAAAAGGTTGACATCTTGGATTTATATGGACGAATGACAGCCGGGTTTTACTGGTCCAGCCATTAAGTGCTTTTTAATGGAGTTTTATACGTAGTGGCGATGTCCCATCAATGCGTACTGGGATTCCCTCAGCCAGTTCTGCACCCGAATACACGTTGCTGTCACCGTGATTTGTCCTGTACTCATAAGTCTGGTTTTCATATGCTACATACCACTCCGGAAACTGATTAATTCGTGGCCAGTCATGGGGCAAATTCAGAATCGTGGCGTGCCTGGGGGTATCAAAAAAAATCTTACCCTCCCAGGGAGATTCGGTGAGAATGTTCACCCAGAGGGTATCCCCGGACATGGTGGCTCCGATTTGCAAATCGGACCTCCAAGGTTTCATATATGTACCCTTTGATTTCCAAAGACAGTACATTATTGTTGTTCGGGCAAAATTGCCATCGCCATGCCACCCTTCAATGACGCCATCCGGTTGTTGTTTTTGCCACATAACTTTGATTTCACTGTCCAACCAAAATGCTGCACTTGGTACGGGTTCCCGATTGTAAAGATTTAATGTGCCCTCTATCGCATCAGCGTATCCGTCGGCTGATGTTCCTTCCCATGCGAAACTGCGATAATTCGCATTTAAAACCTCTAGTGCCTTGATCGTAGCATCCCGATATTGAAAAATAGAATCTAATTGATAAACCGTATAAAATCCATTAAGATTGTATCCAAAATTGTCGGCTACCTGGTCATTTATGGGCTCACCGGATTGTGGATTTACCACATTATAAAATAGACCATCAGGATTTCTTGTATCTAAAATTCGATCTAACATTTCGTGAATTCTGATTCGATATTGGGCTTTTTTATCGGGATTCTTGTAATGCACGGTTGCATACAATTCACAAAGCCCGGAGACAATCTCACATCCATGATCACGCAGTCGGAGGCTGGCAAAGTCATGGGTAGGATGCCGATTTTCCAAAAGATAATAGTCTCCCAGCCGGATAGCCCAAACGAGATATTTCTGATCTCCCGTCATCCAATAGATACGCGACAGCACTTGCAACATTTCACCATTGACTTCCACATTTTCCGAGGGAATGTTTCCGAAATTCGTTTCAACGGGTGCTTTATCCCATATATCGTCCAGGATATTGATCATTCTATCTGACCAGGGACTATGGCCCAGCCACTCGGTAAGAGGAAGCAACCCGTCCTTGATATATTCTGAGGAGCCAAAAATAATGTCCTGTAGGTCTGGCTCAGGACTAAGAAATCGCCCGGTACTAAATTGATAGGTATCTGGCATATGACCAACGCGTGACGTCAATTTTTCTTCGGTTTTTAACATCTGCAGCATGTGTCCATAAAATTGCAGACTGTCGGTTAGGGCAGCAGTTAAAACCATAAAGGGATAATTGTCAGCAGCGGCATCTTTCGCATTCCAAATATCACTTCCATCTTCCAAATTCCGCGGTATTAGTCCCGTTTTTTTATCTGCATGCGCCAGCCAACCTTCAACAAAGTGTCGACATCGCTCCAGGCCTTCATTTACTAGCACTCCATTCGTTTGTGCCATTTTCCATTGCACCTGATCAGCTTCTGTAAACCGTGGTGAGTCATCGCATCCCAAAAGAAACGAAAGGATCAAGCACCCACAAAAAATATCTCGAGCTCTATGAAGATGGGACTGCGTCGACAACGTGATGATTTTTCGCATATTCTAAAATATAATTAAGGCTGCGTTTTAGAATGAGAAGTTACTCAAAATTGCTTGCAAGACAAGCTTAGAAGATTAAAATGGGACAAGGACTTGAAACTCCGGAAAATAAATACGACATTTGTATAAATTTGAATGTCATATGTCGTATGGTAAAACAGAGTATGACCTGGCTGTCGTCCATGATCCGGCAGTAGCTTACGGTAGGGCCAGCTATCACAGTGATGTCGAAAAATTTAGGGATCCTGATGGCCAGATACCCAGTGATCTCCAGATGATAGCGGTGGTACGTCAAGGTCTGGATCGCCGCACGATTTATAGATTGATCGATTTATTAGGGATTACCCTGGATCAAATGTGCCAGCTGATTCATATTTCCAGTCGTACCCTTCAACGAAAAAAAGAAACGGAGCCTCTCAGTCCTTTGGTGAGTGAACGCGCTCTGGATCTATCGCGGGTACTAGCTCACGGTGTAGAAGCTTTAGGTGACCTTAATGC
>JABDLW010000303.1 GCA_013001805.1 Saprospiraceae bacterium
GTCTTGTGCCGCTCTATTTTTGTGGAACCATCTACGGGATATGCCTACTTCACCAATGCTGAGGGTGATATTTTTTACTTCGATCCGCACTCAGGAAAAATTATGAAAAGGACTGATGTACACATGCGTCTGGATTATTTTGGCGTGTACAATGTATCGAATCCGGGAAACATGGGATACAATTGGCGAAAAATATCTTGGGACCAGGAAAAGAATGTAGCCTTTGGAGTCCATGGAAATTCCGGATACTTATTCCGGTTTGATCCGCAACAGGGCGTAATCGAGTTGGTGGATAGATTGACTTCTACGCCTTCTAAAAGGTATGGCATGTTTGATCAATTTAGCTATGGTTATCTTGGATTCACCCATGTAAAGAGAAATAATACGATTTATTACCTCACCGGAGGACCTATTTTTAAAGACGGCCAACGTGTGGAAGGGGAAAGCAGTATTCCCCGGGGCGGGGCAAAAGGTCCGGAGAATCTGCATCTGGTGACTTATGATCTTGATAAGTGCCAATACTTGGACCATGGACCCATATTTTATAATGATGGTTCACGTCCTAGTTTTGTTAATAGTATCGCAGTAGGTGAAGATGGCTACATTTACACACTTGGCAGGATAGATCATAAGGGAAAAATCATAGCGGATTTATTGCGTTTCAAGGATCCACTCGAAAAGCGAAATCATCGGGGAGAATAATTTACGATCTGGTTACCAGCGTCTAAGTTAGTCTGAGTATACAAGTGGGACAGCACTTTTTTCAGTCGCCAGTCCTTTTTTCCTAATGTACCTATGGGAGAACTTGAAGCACGGACGAAAGAGTGTGGAGCGAAATCGAAAAAGGCTCATGGTTCAAATTACTTAAACTGTTCTTCATGATGACCAAAGTAGAAGGACCAAAATGATCTTGGCATTACATTTCAATTATTTGCCCCGCCAGTTTCGAAGGGGCCCAAAGCTCCACCATATTTGTAACAAGTTTTTAATAAATTACAGTAATGAAAAAAATGGTGGAATACTCAGAAAAGAAAGACAAAACCAAAAATCAACTCGAAGAACCATCAACGAATTACACCTACGATGACTATTTGAATTTTGAATTTGACCACCTGGTAGAGTTGATTCATGGCAAGATCTTTCCGATGACACCGGCTCCGGGTACCACACACCAAAAGACAAGTCTAAAATTAACGCTCTTAATTGCTCCATATTTTGAAAAATCTGCCTGTCATTTTTTTTCCGCTCCCACTGATGTCATATTACCGATAGGAAAGTCCCAACAACGGGATACGGTGGTTCAGCCAGATCATTTTGTAGTTTGTGATCCACTAAAAATACAAGAATCGGGATGTTTCGGTGCTCCCGATTGGGTTATTGAAATACTATCTGCCCATAATAAGAAGAAGGATCTAAGGGACAAGTATGACGCATACGAATTGGCCGAAATTGGAGAATACTGGATTGTCTTTCCCCAGGAGAAAATCGTTGAAATCTTTATTTTACAAGAAGGAAAATACCGTAGAGGTGGTGCATTTACAGAAGATGACATCATTTCGCCAACCCGTTTCCCGGATTTACGTTGTGACCTTTCCTATATATTTGATCTGAGCAAGGACGTGTAGTACTAATAAATATTATCCCAATTGTCCAAATTAGACATGCTGTTTTATTAATTCAGATTAAATCCCGGAACAAATGTCTGGCTGGACAATACTTAGCGGCCAACTAAATGGACACAGAGCATCGTTCCTATATACATTACCTATTCGTAAATAAATCAAGTTTGTTCAATGGAGCTCAACTTTGCTCTTTCGATGCGCAGGCAAATAACTTCATTGACTCCATTTTCCAGGGTGCTTCATTCTGCTTTTCGCCCGTCTGAGTAATTCTTATAAACCGACCTTCCGAAGGTGGGAGTTTAATTAGGACATTTTTATCATTACAGCTACCCTGCGCCACGGGATCACTCCAGGTTGTGCCGTCTGAAGAGATTCGTATCGTGTAGGCATGCGGATATGTGGGGATCGGTGGCGGGGCATCCTTTCTCCAACCCCGTCGAATGGGCGGCGAATTAAAATGGATTTCAGAAAAAACTACCTCTTCGGGCAACTCAACCTGAAACCACATGCCTTTCTCCTGCGCCTGCCCCGAAGTCCAACCCTCATAAGTAAATGCTCCGAATGGTATTCCCGTTCCTCCGACTCTCGCCAATCCCGAATGACTCGCTGTGACGATCCAATCCTTTGTTGGTGTCAATTGTTTTGTCACTATTGTGTTTAGTGTTTCAAAGGTATACGGCTTATCATTTTCGGTAGCCTCACGGATGGCTGCGACTTGGTTGGCAGTGACCGGAGACGCATCATTACCGAGATTTGTCCGGATAAATGATACAACTGACGCAATCCATTCATCATCTTCGTCATGCATCGGTGCCATAAAACCACCGGTATAGTTCTTACCTTCGATTTCTCCAACCAACCCGCGTAAAATCACCCGGATGGTATATTCGGGATGATCAACCACTCTTGGTGAGTTTGCCAGGCCAGGAGCCATCAGACCTCCTCCCGAAGGTGTCCCCGTACCATTAATACCGTGACAGGTAGCACATAATTCCTGGTAAATAGTAGCTCCTTCCTTTATCATGTTTTGTTCCTCCGGTGAAAAATCTGATGCAGCGAAGAAACCAGGTTCTTCTTCCCGCCCAAGCAGTTGCTCGCCAATGAGAAGGACACCTCTTTCTTTATAACTTGCGATGGCCGATCTGGTAGCATTTTCCCAACCTTCAATCTCTAAAAAGTTAGCTGTCATGAGTGCCTGCATCACCACCTCATAATCAGCATCCTTAGTCATTTCCAGGCACAGCTTTCCCAGAGATTTTTCTCCCTGCTTGATTAATGTTTCGCAGACTCTTAATGCCATTTTTCGCATATCAGGATCTTGGTCTTTGAAGAGTTCCTTGACGAGATCAGGAGATAGGATTTCCAATCCTTCCAGGGTCCACAAAGCATGATAACGGGCTAATTGATTTTCCGAGTTTGCTACTATTTGTTCCAACGCTCCTTTGACCGAATTATCCCGGCTATGTACCAATTGCTGCTGAGCCATATCACGCCACCATCCATTAGGATGACTTAAGTGCTCTAATAACTCGACCGGACTCTCCTCTCCCATCCTGGGCCTGATGGTATCCCTTTCTATACCTTCATACCTTAGCCTCCAAATTCGACCCAACCCCACAATTTTGTCCATTTGGTATTGATCGATTTTGGTACGCAAATAACTTCCTTTTTGCACCCAATTACCTTCCTGGATAATACCATGATACATATCAGCTATATACATCGTGCCATCCGGAGCTGTAGCTATGTCCACCGGTCTGAATAAAGGATCCGTGGATACGATAAATTCCCTTTTAAAATCCTGATAGTAATTGTGCAACTGAGTGATACCTTCCTTTACGACCGGATTAATTTGTCTTACAATCCTGGCAACCGGTTCACCATAAAAATACTGGCCAAGCAAAGCTGCTGGTAAGCGGTGGCCTCGAAAAATGTCATTACCCGCTGACCCCGTAACTTCATTTAGAGAACCATCCGGTTGTCGCACTGCCTGCATACCAGGTTGAAAATCATCTAAGTGCATCGGGGCGCCCCACGGCACTTTAAATCCTTCAGCCAATTCGTCCTCGACTTTGAAGTTGCCATAGTGAATGGGAAATTGAAAATAGGAAGGTAGGCCGGAGGCACCTCCCTGAAACCATATTTTTCCTTCATTGTCCTGGCATACTCCCCATTGGGCCCGGTTAAAACCAGTAGTTTCCCGAATTACTCCCTCGGGTGTCCACCTGATTCGGAAGGTATTATAAGTACTATACATCCAATTATCCATACCATAGTAAAGAAAGGATTGTTGGTGTTCTACATTTCCTGACCTGCCAAAGTCCCCTGTGAAAAACTCTTTTTTGTCCGCTTTGCCGTCTCCATCCGTGTCCGTATACAGATATACATTGTCTTGATTTGAATCCATGGTGAGTACACTGTTAATTCCCCATGGCATCACAAAACGTGGAAAAATCAGACTGTCTACAAAGATTCCTCCCGTTTCATAGACTCCATCATTGTCCAAATCTTCCCAACGAGAAATGACACTGGTGGGCTCAAGCTCCCGATCCGCATCGGCTGTGAGCATATAACTGCGGAGCTCAAGTACCAGTAATCGTCCATTCGCATCAAAATTAATGGCCCCCGGTTGATCAATTTGCGGGTCAGTCAATACGGGTTCCATCACATAGCCGGGAGGCAACTGGAAAGTCTGATTTTGCTCTTCGACCGACTTGGCCAGGACGGGAGGTTTGGGTTCGAGGTCGATGCCCTTCCACAC
>JABDLW010000333.1 GCA_013001805.1 Saprospiraceae bacterium
GTGTGGAAATGTATTCGCTAACATTTAGTCGCGCCAGTGGTCCAACACGGTTCCATCCTTTTTTAATTCCCAAATCTTTTAAGTAGGGGAATTTCATGTAGGACCATTTTTCCACGCCTTCACTGAAGTAGTCAATGTACGCATCATTGGGGATGTCATGCAAAATCTTGTTTCCTTCGCTATCAATGGCTCGCATCAGACCATCGTACAATTCCATCGCTCCATCTTCCTTAACCAGACCTAAATGACCACTGGGATAGTGGGCAAAAGAATCCAACCAATCTTGATTCTTACTATGGTAGTCCTTTATAAATTGAACCATTTCAAGGGACCAGTCTATCATGGTTTGCACGCCGGGTATCTCTTCATCATTAAGAAAGAATTCTCTTTCCTCCGGGCTGAAAGTCTTATGGGCACCACCCGGAACCGCGGCAATGCCGTGGATGCGTTTGCCGGTAATGGCTTTGATTATCCGTTGTCCGAACTTACGCATGAGAATGCCTTTACGGGCCAATTCTTTATTTTCGATGGCTACGGCAACGATATTTCTTTTCTCGCGGGCAGCGTCCAGGCCAAAGAGCAGGTCGGGAGAAGCCAGGTAAAAGAAATGTAAGGCATGAGATTGAAATACCTGACCAAAATGTAAGAGCCTCCTGAGTTTATCCGTAGTAGGTGACAAATCTGATGGATCAACACCCACAATTTGATCCATCGCCTTTGCGGCGGCGAGGTGATGACTGACCGGGCAGATGCCACACAAACGCTGCACCAGCATGGGAGCTTCCCAATACGGATGTCCCTGGATAAATCGTTCAAATCCGCGAAACTCGACGATATGAAAAAAAGCGTCTTTGACTGCGCCTGCGTCATCCAGATGCACTGTTACTCTGCCGTGTCCTTCCACCCTGGTTACGGGATCGATGATGATTTTTTTACTCATAACCTGGTCTTAATCGTATTTGAATTCGGAATATAGAATGGAAAACTCGTCATCCCAAAGCAGCTTTGAGACCGATTTCCATATATGATTGGCAGTTGGGGGACAGCCTGGAATGTGATAGTCAATTTTCACAATTTCATGACAAGGATATACCCGGTCCAGAATTTTGGGTAAATCTTCATGGTAGGGTATGGCATTTTCACCAGGTTCCGTTGTCATTGAATTCAGATAAGCCTCCTCCAGGCACTCCTCGAGGGGGATGGTATTTCTCATGGCAGGTACACCACCCCAGATGGCACACTCACCGACGGATACTAAAAGTTTACACTTTTTTCTGAATTCTTTGAGCACTTCAATGTTCTCTGCATTGCAGCATCCTCCTTCTATGAGACCTACGTCGCATTCTTCGGTGAATTCTTTAATATCGGTAAGTGGAGATTTATTAAAGTCCACTAATTTGATGAGGTCCAACAAACCCAGGTCAACATCCAACATAGACATGTGACAACCAAAACAACCAGCCAGGGAAGTGGTAGCAATAATTTTTTTGGCTTCAGATTTCATTTCAGTGGGCAACGGAACTTTGGGAGATTCTTTTTCGACCATCTTCTTTGCCGATAATTTGTCAAATCTCCGATCACCAAATGGATGGGCAAAACTCTTACCCTTAACCAGAATGGCTCCAGTTGGGCATAAGTGCATGGCTGCAAATGCCTGTTCTTCAGATAATTTCGCTTCTTGTTCGTAATCAATGCCGACAACCGTCTCGTTCCCCCTATTGCAAAAGGAAAAAACCCTAGCACCCGAATCAGTAAACACCTCTTCGACACATCGGCGGCACTTCACACATCTGTTGTGCTCGAGCACCATGCGTTTGGGAGTAAAGTCAATCAATCGATCTTTAAATAAATGCGGAAACCGGGTATGAGATATTCCCATTTCGTAGCCCATGTGCTGCATGTCACAGTCACCACTTTTTTCACATGCGGGGCAAAAATGATTGCCTTCCGCAAACATCATTTCCACAATGGCCTTTCGGGTATCTATTAATTCTTCCGAATCCAATTCTACCTCCATACCATCATGGGTCCACACCGTACATGCTGACCTTGGATTCCCTCCAATCTTGCATGCACAAACTCTGCAGGTTCCCAGCGGAGGATCGATATGCTTGTAGTAACAGAGGGAAGGAATAAAAATGTCATGTTCGGTGGCCACATCCACGAGATTCAATCCCGGTCTTGTTTTGATGGCTTGTCCATCTATCTTGATGGTAATCTCATTATGCATCGGAAGTAATTAATCTTTAAAGCGTTCATATGGTTGCAGCGCTCGTTCGATGTTAAATTTCTTGTTCATGCCTTCACCTTTTTGATCTACCTTTTGTGCAAAGAATTCGGGGAATTTATCAATGGCCATAGATAGGGTTTGGGTGGCTGCCTGCCCAAGCCCACAGCGACTGGTCATTTGCATGATCTTGCCCCATTGTTTGATCTCTTCATAATCAACGGGGTAAGCCAATCCATTGGCAATTCTTTTGAGTTTGCGTTCGACGATAAAATTTCCGGCCCGGCAAGGTGTACATACACCACATGATTCATGTTTGAAAAAAGCCGTAAAATTTTGCAGAATACTTAGAATGTCGCGATTTGCATTGAAAATCATAAAGGAACCTCCACAGCGGATATCCTCCAACGAAATTTTGTGGTCAAATTCTGATTTTGACATACATTGGCCGGAAGGTCCACTAACCTGAATGTAATAAGGGTCCACGGCCTGACACCATTCAAGGATGTCGGATACCTTGGTACCCCATTCAATTTCATAAATTCCGGGGAGGTGGCAGTCTCCGGATACGCTGAGTAGTTTTGTCCCGGGAGAGAGCTCGGTGCCAGTTTTTAGAAAGTGCTCCGCTCCCAGCTCAACGACTCGTGCTATGGCACAAAGCGTCTCTACATTATTGATCTGGGTGGGTTTACCCAGGAATCCCTTTTCCGTTGGATAGAATTGTTTAGTCCGGGGTTCACCCCGCTTACCCTCCATGGAGTTCAGAAGAGCTGTCTCTTCACCACATACATAGGATCCAGCACCCAATTGAATTCTGATGTCAAAATCAAAGCCTCCTATTCCGGCAACCGATTTTCCCAAAAATCCGCGTTTATAAAAATCGGAAATAACATCATTGAGTTGCTCCATCATCCAATAATACTCGGCACGCAGGTAAATGATTCCTTCACGTGCACCCACTGCA
>JABDLW010000041.1 GCA_013001805.1 Saprospiraceae bacterium
ACCCCTGCGTCTGTCTTTCGGTTTCGACTTGATCTCCTCCATGATTAGGACTTTGCAATTAAAACGATATAATGCATCTGAACCTCGCTAAAATTATGTTAAAAAACAACTATTTTCCCGGTTCTACGGCCAATATTGCCTGAAGTTTCAGTCGATTTGCCATATCCATCACCTTAACAACGTATTCTATTGGTGTGGTCTTTTCCGAGAAAATACTGATGGTCAGATTATCCTTATTTCCAGCAGCAGTAACGCTACGTCGAACATTTTTTTCAATATCTCCAAATCCCATCCGTTTTCCGTTGAAATAATATTTTCCTTCATCCTCGATGGAAATGGCAATGGATTGTGGAGCGACAGTCTTTGAACTTGAGCTGGGTAATTTCAAATTTAGGGCATTTTGGCTCACCAGCGTCGAAGTCAACATAAAGAAAATCAAAAGGAGGAAAATTATATCGGTGAGAGATGACATGCTAAATTCAGCGCTGACCTTATTTCTTTTTTTGAGTGCCATATTTTACTTTTTAAAGGACTTACGATACTGGTTCCTGTAAAAGGTCCATAAATTCCACAGTCGTCATTTCCATTTTGTATACAACTTTATCCACGTTAGCGACTAGAATATTATATCCGATAAAGGCCAATATGCCGATGAAGAGCCCAAATGCAGTGGTTATCAAAGCCTGATATATGCCGGCTGCGAGTACATCGGGAGTTACGTTCTCTGCTGTTGCCATTGTGTAAAAAGCCAATATCATACCTGTGACCGTACCAAAAAAGCCAATCATTGGGGCAGCACCGGCAATGCTGGCAAGGGTGGATAAGTTTTTCTCCAGTTTAAATAGTTCCAGATTACCGACATTTTCAATTGCGGCATCAATATCCCTGAGTGGTTTACCAATCCGTTGAAGTCCTTTTTCTATCATGCGTGCTGCCGGGCTGTCAGTATTTTGACATAATGCTCTTGCCGAAGTAATATTGCCAGCCTGAACACTTGCCCTGATGTTATTCATGAAATGTTGGTCTACCTTCCCTGCCCGCTTGATCGTAAGCCAACGTTCAATAAAAATATAAAAGGCGATAATCGAAAGCAAAATCAAAATCATGACAATCACGATGCCGATTGGCCCACCTTTGGCAATCAAATCAAAGAAGCTTTGAGTCTCTATCTCTGGTTCTAAGTCAGTGGTAGCTTGGAGGAATAACAAATCAATGCCCATATGAATTCGATCTTTATATTACGAAAATTTATAATAAGTAAACAGCAATATTCTTGCCAATTATATATTCCGGTAAAAATTATGTATAGATAGGTAACTTTTGTGCGATACTGTGCGAGAAATCTTATCTAGTAATGCTCTATCTGCAATAATTATTATTATTTTATGAAATAAATTTTGGAGGCCGTCAAAATCGTTGAGTTGATTTTCATACACGATCTGCAACTTATTTGACAAATGGTCAGATTTTTTTACCTCATTCATATTAACCTCAGATGAATGAAGGATTATTTACTTAACTTTGAGTCAATTAATTTAGAACAAATCTCTCTATGCGACACATAAAGAAAGTAGCTGTACTCGGATCGGGAATCATGGGTTCGGGAATTGCCTGCCACCTGGCCAATATTGGCATGGAAGTGATGCTATTAGATATCATGCCCTTTGATCTCAGTGAAGAAGAGCGTCAATCGGCTCAAGCCCGGAACCGCATTGTAAACGAATCGCTGGCAAAAGCGATTAAAAGCAAACCCGCCCCCCTTTTCAAAAAGAGTTATGCCAACCGCATTCAAACCGGCAATTTTGAAGATGATTTTGATAAGATAAAGACGGCAGACTGGACTATTGAAGTAGTAGTCGAGAGATTGGACATCAAACAGCAAATATTTGAGAAGATAGACCGGTTCAGAAAAAAAGGATCCCTGGTCTCGTCTAACACATCGGGTATTCCGATTCACATGATGAGTGAGGGCCGGAGTGAGGACTTCCAAGCCCATTTTTGCGGAACTCATTTCTTTAATCCACCAAGATATTTGGAGCTCTTAGAGATTATACCGACACCATCTACGAGACCAGATGTCACCGCATTTTTCATGCACTTTGGTGACGTGTTCCTGGGAAAATCAACCGTACTTTGTAAAGATACACCGGCCTTTATTGGAAATCGAGTTGGAGTGTACGCCATGAGTAAGGTGTATCAACTTGCCGATAAGTTAAACCTTTCTATAGATGAGATAGATAAACTGACCGGCCCGGCATTAGGGAGGCCTAAAACAGGTACCTTTCGTTTAGGTGACCTGGTTGGACTGGATACAGCAGCTAAAGTTACTCAGGGAATCATTGATAACTGTCCGGAAGACAAACAAGCTCAAAAACTTGAGCTACCCGGGTTCTTTCAACATCTTATTGAGCAAAAGCACTATGGCAATAAAACCGGTCAGGGCTTCTATCTGGCGACAGACAAAAAGGACGAAAAGGGAAAACGCATAATTAAGTCGCTAAATCTAAAGACTTTAGAATATGAAGTGCCGGTAAGATCGAAACTTGAAAGTCTCAGTTTATCCAAGCAAATAGATGATGATGCACGTAGAATAAAAGCGCTTTTCAAGCATGAAGATGAAGGAGGTCAGTTGGTCCGATCATCTCTTGCAAGTCTTTTTGCCTATGTCTCAAAGAGGATTCCTGAGATCACGGATAGTCTTCATAGTATCGATACAGCAATGAAGGCTGGTTATGCCTGGTCTTTTGGGCCTTTTGAATATTGGGATGTAATCGGATTAGAAGCAGGCATTCAAGCGGCCGTGAAAGAAGGAGATGAAGTTGCAGCCTGGGTACATCAGATGGTAGCAGCGGGTCATAATTCTTTCTATCAAGTAAAAGATGGTATTCGGAGCTATTATGATTTGAAAAGTGGTAGCTATCTGCCTGTGCCGGGAACCACCACACTCATCAATCTAGACAATCTGCGATCCCAAGCACCTGTTCACAAGAACGATGAAATCATTCTGCACGATATTGGTGATGGAGTCTTATGTCTCGAATTTGTCAGTAAGATGAATGCTATAGGCGAGGGAATTCTAAAGGGAATAAATGAATCCATACAAATTGCAGAGGAAGGTGACTGGAAAGGAATTGTCATAGGTAATCAGGCAAAAAACTTTTCGGTAGGTGCCAATCTGATGATGATTGGAATGTTGGCCTTTCAGCAAGAATTCGATCAACTTAACCTGGCTGTCAAACTATTTCAGGACACCACGATGCGGTGTCGCTATTCCAAGATACCTGTTGTCGCCGCTACTCGGGGTTATGTATTTGGCGGTGGTTGTGAAACGATTATGCATTGTGACAGTGCTGTTTGTGCAGCTGAATCCTATATAGGACTGGTAGAAGTGGGTGTGGGTCTGATCCCGGGAGGTGGCGGCACTAAAGAATTTGCCTTACGACTTTCCGATGAGTTTCAACCAGGTGATGTAAAGATACCATCAATCATTGAACGTTTTAAGACGATCGCAATGGCTACCGTAGCAACTTCTGCTCCGGAAGCCTTTGACCTGGGCTACTTAAATGGCAAAGATGATGTCGTCATGAATGTACATCGGACCATCACCGAGGCGAAAGCCAAAGTATTGCAATTGGCAGCTGACTACGTACCGCCAACTCCCAGAAGTGATATTCTTGTTTTGGGTCGTTCGGGACTGGCTGCGCTGTATACGGCTGCAACCTCTTTGCAATTGGGACGTTATGCAAGTGAACACGATGTACTAATTGCGAAGAAAATAGCCTGGGTACTATGTGGTGGGGATCTAAGCAGCGAACAGAAAGTATCGGAAAGCTATTTGCTTGATATTGAACGGGAAGCGTTTTTGAGTCTTTGTGGTGAACAAAAAACACTAGAACGAATTCAGTATATGCTGGAAAATAATAAGCCCCTACGCAACTAAGGCACCAAGTGAATTATTGATACACAATTTTTGTCAAATCATAACTACATTATTAAGAAATGGAAGCATATATCGTCAAAGCCTACAGATCAGCCGTAGGTAAAGCCAACAAGGGAGGTTTCCGGTTTTACCGGTCGGATGACCTGGCAGTAGATGTAATTAGTCATTTGCTGAAGGAAACGCCCGAATTGCAAAAGGAAATGGTGGATGATTTGATTGTGGGTTGTGCCAATCCTGAGGGGGAACAAGGATTGCAAATCGGTCGAATGATCAGCATCAGAGCCTTAGGCAAGTCTGTACCCGGAATGACAGTGAATCGCTATTGCGGTTCCGGGCTGGAAACGATATCCATCGCAGTAGCAAAAATTAAGGCAGGAATGGGTCATTGTTATATTGCCGGGGGCACTGAAAGTATGAGCCTGGTACCGATGACCGGATACAAGCTGGCACCCAATTATGAGGTAGCCAAAGATACACCTACGTACGTAATCGGCATGGGACTGACAGCTGAAGCAGTCGCGCGCAAGTATGAAATAAGCCGGGAAGAACAGGATGCATTTTCCGTGAGATCGCACCAGAGGGCAGCGAATGCAATTAAAGAGGGAAAATTTAAGGAAGAAATCGTTCCGGTTGATGTTACTGAAGTTTATGTAGAAGATGATATGAGAAAGGAACGTACCTGGACGGTTGATACTGATGAAGGCGTCCGGCCTGACACCAATATGGAAGCCTTAGCAAGATTAAGACCTGTCTTCGCTAATGGAGGCTCAGTCACGGCTGGGAACTCTTCGCAAACATCAGATGGAGCGGCTTTCGTTTTAGTAATGAGCGAGGAGATGGTTAAACAGCTGAATCTTACACCGATTGCTCGATTGGTTGCCTGTTCGGTTGGAGGTGTTGATCCTTTGTATATGGGCATTGGACCATGTGTTGCTGTTCCGAAAGCTTTGAAAATCGCTGGGTTGAATCAAAATGATATCGAGCAGGTCGAACTAAATGAAGCTTTCGCTGCTCAATCACTTGCGGTGATCAAAACTTTGGGCCTGAATAAAGAAATAGTCAATGTTAATGGGGGTGCAATTGCCCTGGGCCATCCCTTAGGTTGCACCGGGGCGAAATTAACCACGCAATTGCTCAATGAGATGAGACGGAGGGAGCAGCGATATGGCGTAGTCACAGCATGTATTGGAGGTGGTCAGGGTATCGCCGGAATATTTGAAAGACTTTCCTAATTGCATGGGGAAAAAGACAGTAGTAATTGGAGCATCCCCAAATCCGAGCAGATATTCTCACACAGCCGTTCAAAGATTGACAGCTGCGGGCCATAAAACCCTAGCCATTGGGCTGCGAAAGGGACAAATCGGGAGTACGGAGATCATTAATGGATTTCCAATAATAGATCATGTCGATACGATCACTTTATATATAAGTGCAGTACATCAACCCGCGATGTATGACTACCTGGTGGCACTTCATCCGAAAAGGATCATCTTTAATCCGGGTACAGAAAATACCGAGTTGGCGAAGATAATGCAAGATCATGACGTAGAGGTAGTTCATGGTTGTACTCTGGTGATGCTGGCAACGGGCAGTTATTGAGTAAGGTGGTTCCTTCTTTGGTATTCCTCCAGGAGTAGCCGGTATTCCCGGCCAAATTCACCTTTAGCGGCCGTATTCTCTTCGGCTCGCCGGGTGAGATAAGGTACGACCTCGGCAACCTTGCCATATACCACATACTTAGCCACATTGTAACCATTTGCTGCCAGATTAAAGGTTATATGGTCACTCATTCCATACAATTGACAGAAATTAAGGTGTGGATGATTCCGCGGCAAGTTGAGATCACCGATTAGTTTGGCTTGAAATAGGCAACTTTCAACATTATGTGTTGCGGCACAAGAGGCAATTTTCTGGTATCTTTCCACACAAAATTTTACGGCCCGGTTGAAATCGTGGTCAACATCCTGCTTGGTCAGATGAATCGGAGAAGGATATTCCAATTCCTCCGCCCTTTCTCTTTCCTTTTCCATGTAGGCTCCTCTCACTAGTTTTGCACCAAGAATAAATCCTTCATTCTCTGATAAGGTGAACAAATCAATCAAGTACTGATACCGATCCTTACGATACATCTGGAAGGTTTGATAAACTACTACCCCATTTTTATTATAGATACGCATGAGGTTTTCCACTATATCATCGATTGTTTCCTGAATCCAGGATTCCTCGGCATCGATAAAAATTTTCACCCCCAGGTCGAATGCCTTTTCTACGACGGCTTTGATCCGGCTTTGAACCGACTTAAATCGGATGGCTTCCGCCGAAGATAGGTTATTACCTTTTTGGACCTTCTCCAGCAATTGATTCTGCGCAAGTGCACTCATTTTGACACTAACCACAGGCACGCTTTCATTGGAAGCGGCAAAGGTTACTGCCTCTAGAAACTGATCTCTTGCCTCATCTAAATCTGGCTCTGCCGACTTGCCCTCAGCACCGTAATCCAAGACAGTTAAGATTCGGCTACTCCAAAGTCTCTCTATTGAGTTTTGACTTTCGGAAAGTGTCTCACCACCCACAAATTGTTCGAATATAGTTTCTTTGACGATCATCTTGGCAAATGGCAGCTGCCATCGCACGGCCCACCCCCCTACCCAGGTAGCTAAATCAACGAGCCAGGACTTGGTCATCAGTTTGAAAAGCAACAAAGACTTCTTCAGCTCCTTATCGCTCTTACTGGCAAAGGCAGTCTCGGTATCCGAAAAGTCAACGTAAGCGTTGGAATTACTCATTAATGATTAGCAGTCGGGATCATTCCAAATACTCCAGGATTTCTCCGCTTGTAATATAAGCATTTCCAATCCATTTTTCACCTGACACCCCATGGCCGCGCCCCGCTGTAAAAAAGCAGTTTCAGCCGGATTATAGATAAGATCCAGCAGATAATGTTGAGGCAGTAAATGGTGATAAGGGATGGGGGGAAATTCATTTATATCAGGATACATGCCTAGAGGTGTGGTATTTATAATTAGCAAGTGCTGATGTATAACCTCCCGATTCAGTTGAGCATAGGACAAGGTACTACTGGACTCCTTGCGCGAGACAAATCTTACATGGAACCCCATTTTTTCACATACATACCTGACTGCTTTGGATGCACCTCCGGTTCCCAGGATTAAAACCCCAGATGGATGATGGGATTTGACGAAGCGGTGCAATGTCTCGCCAAAACCGTAGATATCGGAATTATAGCCTTTCAACTTTCCACCGTCGCAGCGTTTTATTGTATTCACTGCCCCAATTTCCTTTGCATCTCTGGCCAATTCGTCAAGGTGTTCGAGCACCAATTCCTTGTAGGGAATAGTTACGTTTAAACCGATCAGCGCTGGATGATTCTCAAAAAGTGATAACATTTGACCAATATCTTCAATAGGAAAATTTTCATAGGATGTCTCATGAATTGATTCCTTTTCAAATTTGTCGGTAAAGTACTTCTTGGAAAATGAGTGGCTCAAGGGGTATCCGATCAATCCAAATTTTCGCGCCATTCCTGATCTGTTCATATATGATCACAAATATAAGTGCATTATTAACTTTCCTGAATCATAGGTTGCATAGCCAGATTTACATGTTTTGTATTTTGCATTCTCTGACAAAATGTCACAAAACATTTATTTATCTTATCTTTGCATCCCTTTTTTTACGAAATGTAGTAATGTCAAATACTAAGCAAATAAAGACGATTGATGAATCCCGGCAGGGTGAGTCCCTGGCTGATCTCTCAACAAATATTAGTGCTTTCGGTGACAAGAAATTTTACATCGAAAGCTATGGTTGTCAGATGAATTTTTCCGATAGTGAAATAGTCGCCTCGATACTCAGAGATGCATCATATTCCAGCACAAGTGATTTTCAAGATGCAGATCTGATACTGATAAATACGTGTTCGATTAGAGAAAAAGCGGAAGAAACTGTACGCCGTCGTCTTCGCACCTTCGAACAGGTGAAAGCGCAAAAGCCCGGCACGCTCGTTGGCGTGCTTGGATGTATGGCAGAACGTCTGAAATCAAAGTTTCTCGAAGAGGAGAAGCTCGTGGATATCGTGGTTGGCCCTGATGCTTATCGTGACCTGCCCCATCTGATAAACTCAGCTGAAGATGGTGAAAAAGGTGTGAATGTTTTTTTGTCCCGTGAAGAAACATATGCAGATATCAGCCCGGTTAGATTGGAAAGCAATGGAGTGACTGCCTATATATCTATCATGCGGGGATGCGACAATATGTGCTCCTTCTGTGTGGTTCCTTTTACCCGAGGGAGGGAAAGAAGCAGGGATCCATATAGTATTGTCTCGGAAGCTCATGACCTATTTGATCGTGGTTTCAGGGAAGTTACCTTATTGGGACAAAATGTAGATTCTTATAAGTGGGAGTCTACTGATAAAAGCATGAAAGTTTCCTTTGCCCAGCTATTAACTATGGTGGCTAAGGT
>JABDLW010000389.1 GCA_013001805.1 Saprospiraceae bacterium
TTTGATTGAGCTCATTCTTGGCGGGCAGATACCAATCATCAAATCCGCCAAAAGCATAATCAAGGCAATGTTGTGCCGCCGAGATGGTGTGACCGGATTGCGAAACAATGGCCACTGAATTTCCGGCTCCATGATCTGTACTTTGAGCCGAATTGCCAATTTCTGCGAATTCATTACTCCAAACCACTCCCTGAATATTGTAAAGGCTAGCTACTCTTCCATGTTCACCGGATGGAGTCACCCAAAAAACTACCCCACCGTGGGCAAAATCACCCACAGAGTAAGTCTGTGTCGCGGAGGACATAAGCACCAGGGTTCCGTCTGACTCCCTACCTACTAATTCAGCCGACGAGGTAGCTTGATTCATAACATTGATTTTGGCAGTACCATCTACTTCAAACTCTTGAGCGTTCAGGGTGATCTTCATATTGGCCAGAAACATGGCAAGCACAAAGACGGTTGATTTAATCATCTTATATTTTTTTTCGGTAAAAAAATGAACTTATTATCGAAAATATGCTGAATTCCCGATTGTGAAGTCACCCTTATGGGTGATATATCCGTAAAGAATACGGTAGAAATTCCTCATGTTGGAAGGTCCCAATGAGCCAGTACGAAGATTAGCTACGCTTTCATGCGGATACTGGTCCGGGCGGTAGGTAAAGCCATCAGTCGTTGTTTGGAGATCTTTTTTCCCGTTTTTTCGCAAATCCCGTAGCGGCCTGATTTTATTTTCTGTAGAGCGTCGGCATGATCCTTCTTACGGGCGCGCAATCGTTTATGCATTTTTTGGAGCATTTCTCGATTGCGAATTTTAGAAGCATCGCTGCCAAAATCCATTTCGGTTCGCTCAATATAGTATTTCTGATCGTCAAGGAGTTGACGAACAGCCGCAATCTCCTTGTCGATGGCTTTTTCTTCTTTCTTCAATATTTTGCGAAAGTATTTTATTTCTTTTTCGGTGAAGGGTGATTTCATAATTAAATTCTATTTTTTCGGTTAATTAAAGGATGCCATTTAATAGGGCGCTGGCTATACTTACGACAGCAGCTAGTCCCAGAGCCCACCAAAAATTTTTCACTTCGAATCCTGGTAAAAACCAATCGGCAACCTGTATCAGAATGGCATTAAGAAGCCAGGTAAAAATGCCCAGTGACAAAATGCCCAGCGTGACAATTTTTAAGATATTACCTAAAGTGAGATCTAAAATAGCAACTAAGATGGCCACGATAATACTTTGAACAAAACTCTTCATCCTCACTCCCGAAAGTAATAAAGCACCTATGTAGAACGCAGTTGCTGCTACCAGTAAATTGATAATGGTTTCCATGTTAAATTGATTTTCGTTTTGTTTGAAATTAAAGAATGGAATAGGGAATACTTCTACGTATGGAACCCATTAGTTGGGGACAATGTTCGATCCTACCGGTTCAAATCGAATTAAAGGTGGATCGCGCGGCTAAGACAAGTGTTCCCGAATCTGGTGTGAAGCTTATTAGAGAGCCTCGCCTAATTCCTGCTGAAATTCCAGTGCCTCGTTATAATACTGATATTCCGCATCGGCATTATTCCAAATATTAAGTGTTTTATCCAGGAGCTTCTGGGCATATGTGAGATCTCCCTGTGCTTTAGCTATCCGGGCCCTTTCCAATAAAAAGATCGGCTGATTTGGATCGTTTTCGAGATTGCGATCCATCAATATCACCGCTTTTTCTATCTGGTCACCGAGCCGGTACATTTTACTTAAGGCATGGCTAAAACGCTTATCATTTTGACCCGTGCTATCCGCATATGCTTCATATCCGGCTGCTGCTTCACCGTAATTCCCCCGTAGTTCAGCAAGGGCAGCATTGTAGACTATCTCGAAATGCTCTCCACTGCTTTGTATAATAATTTGTTTGCATTCTGGTGGAGTCGCTTCATAACCCTCGAGATTTTCCGTGCCCATATTGAAGAGGAAGTCGGCAACACATCGAAGAATACGTGCTCGTTCCGGTAGAAGTTCTAATAATTCATCTATACGTCGATGGTATTCATCTTCTCTTTGCGTGAGAAAAAGCCGCGGCCAATTCGTAAACACAATTTGCGGTTTAACTGAAATTGGTGGAGCCACTTTCTCCATCAGGGTTTCTCGCAAAGCTAAAATTTCAAAGACACGATTAAACTGCCCCAAACGGTCAAAATGCCCCTCAATCGCCTCATAAACTTCGATCGAATCTTGCGTACGTTGAGCCAGTTTAAGAGCTCGATCGAATAGCTTTTCCGATTCGGAAAATTCACCCAGACGATCAAATACCCCTGCGAGCTTTATGATGTAAGAGGGTTCAGTTGCCTGCACTACAGATAAGTCCTCATAAAAGTTTTTGGCTTTTTGCAGATCACCTCTTTGCAGATAAATTTCTCCCAGTAAGGATCGTTCCTTGGCTTTGTGCGGGTATAATCTGGAGAATTCTTCCATATATTTTTCCGCTTCGTTAAAATCCTCGGTATCGATATACATTTTCGCCAGATCAATAAGTATCCTACCCCGATGACCATTTTCGATAGCACTTAATGCAACTTCCTTCGCTTTGCCAATCTCTTGGGTGCGTCGATAAAGTCCTATGAGTTGGCTGTAGGGAGTGAGATCATTGGGATAGAGTTTCTGCCAGTTCTGCAAAAGGAGCAAAGCTTTATCTATTTGTTCGTGAATTATATAATTAAAGAATCCGATCATTAATTTTTGCCTCTCCGGGAGCGAAGCAGCATTCGCCAATGCCTGGTCGATCGCTTCATTAGATTTTAATTCTTCACTGGCCCCCAAATATAGATTGGATAATATGCTGTAACACTCAGCACACCGCGGATCCTTTGCTACTGATTTTTCTGCCTCCTCTATTCCCTTTGCGATCATACCCGGCCCCTGAACTCCAAATAGGTTTGCCTGTAACAAGTGCTTGAGTGCATCGATATTTCCAGTGACCAGATCTCTACTTGGTAAATCAATCATTTCCATACCCAGGTTGACATCCTTGATATACAGGTGTTGGTTAAGCAAAGCTGAAAACCTATCCGTAAGTTCATAAATATCCCCACCTGCAATGGTATCGGTAAAGAACATCTTGCCACTATTACTATGGTATACTTCTCCGACTAATCTTAATTGATCACCCATGCGATCTATAACTCCCGAAATGAAATAGTCGCTGTAGTTGTCCTGAGCAATTTTTATTTGGCTGGCAAAAGGAATTTCCTCGGGAAAATTCAGATTATATGATTCATACTCGTCTTTCAGCTGAAATGGTTGTAGAGCGTATGTCCGCATGTCTTGCTCTAATTCCTTGTCCAGCAAAAATGGGGTTGCCAATGAAAGCCATTCCTCCCCCGAATTTAGATCGATCCTAAAAGGATACAACACCACTCTTTTTGCCATGGCAGCGGTCGGAACCATGCGGGTAATGGTTTCGCCTGCTTCTGTGGTTATGGATATCTTTTCAGCTGTTTTTTCAGCCCGGTTAAAGAGGACAAACGAGAAACCTATACCCACTACTAGTGATGCCGGGATGAATATTTTCTCTATTGGCCTCCATGAATCATGACCTTTACGACCGTGATTGTAGATGTACAAAGCTACCGCCGGCAGCATAATCACCAGGAAAATCAGGACTTTTTCGACCAGATTGTTTTCTAAAGCATATCGTGCCTCGACAAATTCGGCAAACTGAACTAATCCAAAAGAAACACCCAGATATGTACCTACGTATTGAAAAAACCTTCTATCCCAAAGATCCTGAAGCAATGAACTCTCTTCTTTTGCTGTCGACATATTGCGAATTTGAGCGCAAAACTAAGGAATTCAGTGCATTGGGGCAAAGTCCCTCCTTGTGGGGAGGCGTAGTGGGCAGACTTGTCAGTTTCCTATTAGTAATTGGAGTAAAAGTGAGCAGGCACTGACGTTTAAGAGAAGAGCCTCGTTCTGAATATTTGGTTCTTCAAGCCTGGTAGCTGGTCTGATGGGACAACCAGTTAGTTTGCTGGTCAAATAACATTGGTGTGCACTAAATCGCATCAAGTTGTCGCTGGTTGCAGTACTACCCGGTTGTCCTGATGACTGGTAAAGATGAAATACTCACCAGTGAAGAGATGGTTGAAATCAAGTTCATCTCGCAGTGTTTTAAAATCTATCTCGGTGCGGGCATGCTGAACGATCCATTTGATGGCATTTGCGCAACTATTAAATTCTCGTTTCATTTTCTGCTGGTTTAGTTTTCTACAATCGCTATACACATATATGTGTATTATGCCAGGGCAAATGTCCTGTCCAGCGGACCTTTTCTTTTATCTCAGTGTGTAGCAAGAACTTGTGCCCCTGGTTAGAAGTTACTCCAATGGTGCAATTTTGATATCTTGGATGCCAAACAGTTAAGACAAAATCCTTGAGAATGCTACTTGCGAAACAGATATTATTCCGATTACTGCTGCTCTCCTGCTTTTTTTGTGGTTGCACTGAACAGGGTGAGGA
>JABDLW010000410.1 GCA_013001805.1 Saprospiraceae bacterium
CAGCCCAATCAATTGGGGTCTGGGCAGGTAGTGAAGCATCCGGTGCTGAGGGAGACGATTTTATGTACGCAGCGGTCAGAAAACTCTGGGAAGAAGAACTTTTTCCGCAGCAAACTGAATTTGCGACATTCCGGGCATTTTGGGATAACACAGTGCAGAATGGATTCGTCGAATTGCCAACCGAGTCAAGGGAACTCCAGTATAATCTGGACGTGGCGACTTTGGCAGGTAAGATTAACCGGTTGGCCAACAGTGAACTGGAGATCTTCTTCTATGAGCCCCTAGGAGTTGGTAATGGTTCTTATGCAAACAATCCCTGGTTGCAGGAAATGCCAGATCCCGTGACCCGTGCGGTTTGGGACAACACCCTTCACATTCCACTCAAATGGAATGGTAGGGATAAGTTTGATTATTTCAATGACCTTGAAGAAGATGGCTTGCTCGTCAACGTGGGAGTTGCTGATATGGAGATTAAAGTCCCGGTTGTGCGGCAATTTGGACAAATGATGGGAACTGCTGCACTTGCTTTAGGGTATGGAAGAAGCCGTAGCGGAAAGGCGGGTACTGGAGTAGGCAGCAATTGCTTTCCAATGACCCGTATTGACGAGGATGGTAATATTCAATATTTCTCCACGGAACCTACCGTATCACGAGCTATCGGCAAGGATAAGAAATATGCTTCTGTCCAACATCACCATACTTTAGGCGTCACAGGCACAGATGAATCGGCTGGTGGTGCCACAATCAATGTCGACGAGAAAACAGTAATGACTCTGGGTACAGGATACCAGGGTGGTCTCACCAAGCGGTCAATCTTCCGGCATACAAATGCCAGCAACCTGTCTGAGGCTATTACTCATTTAGAGGAGGAGCGTGCGGAATTTCAACACCTCAATGCGCAGACATTATATCCGGATCGATCAGAGTTTTATGGAGCAGGACACCATTGGGGTCTTTCGGTAGATTTAACAGCATGCATTGGGTGTGCCGCATGTCAGGTTGCATGTGTAGCTGAAAATAATGTGCCCATTGTTGGGAAGGAAGAAGTGAGCCGCCATCATGAGATGACCTGGATGCGAATTGATCGTTACTATTATGGCGATGCAGAGACACCCAATGTGGTATATCAACCGATGATGTGCCAGCATTGTGACAATGCACCTTGTGAAAATGTGTGCCCGGTAGCCGCTACCAACCACAGTTCTGAAGGCCTTAATCAAATGGCCTATAATCGCTGTGTGGGCACCAGATACTGCGCCAACAATTGCCCTTATAAAGTACGTCGCTTTAACTGGCTGGATTATAATGCGGCAGACCTCTTTCCTTCCAATGAAAATGATCCATTTGATGAGGCGACTCCATATTATGCAGATAATTTGACGCGAATGGTGCTAAACCCGGATGTTACTGTACGCTCGAGGGGAGTGATAGAGAAATGCAGTATGTGTGTCCAGCGCATTCAGGAAGGTAAACTTACCGCCAAACGCGAGAAACGAAAACTGAAGGACGGCGATATCAAAACGGCCTGTCAAACCGCTTGTCCGACCGGAGCGATTACTTTTGGAGATATGAATAATCATGACAGCAAGTTGCATGGTTTATTGGAAGATCCGAAAACATATATCGCACTGGAAGAGACTAACGTCAGGTCGTCAGTGGGATATATGATGAAAGTGATCAACCAGAGTGAGAAAATAAATACGCAAGAAGCTTAGTGAAATTTTAATCCCTATTCAGTAAAAATCAGGGAAGCCAAACCAATTTAAGAAACTTATGAGTGCAACTGTTTCACCGATCCGAGAGCCATTAATTACCGGTCGTAAGGATTACCACCAAATCACAGAAGACATCTGTGCTCCGTCCGAACGTACACCTAGCTTATCCTGGCTCGTTGCTTTTATCGTAGCAGTTTCGTTTTTATCCTTTGGTGTTTTTTGCATCCTCTGGACTATTTGGTTTGGTATTGGTACCTGGAATCTAAATAGAACGGTAGGCTGGGGTTGGGACATTACCAATTTTGTTTGGTGGATTGGAATCGGACACGCCGGAACATTAATCTCCGCTATCCTCTTGCTTTTTCGTCAGAAATGGAGAACAGGTGTAAACCGGGCCGCTGAGGCAATGACCATCTTTGCGGTAATTTGTGCAGCCTTATTTCCGGGGATTCATGTTGGTAGAATCTGGGTGGTTTTTTATTTTTTCCCCTATCCCAATACCAGAGGACCACTTTGGGTGAATTTTAATTCGCCGCTGTTATGGGATTTGTTTGCAATCAGTACTTACTTTACCGTTTCGCTCTTGTTTTGGTACACCGGACTGGTGCCTGACTTTGCTACCTTGCGGGATCGAGCTACCGGCTTGCGTAAAAAACTTTATAACTTTCTTTCATTCGGATGGACAGGTGCCGCCAAACATTGGTTGAGATTTGAATCCTTGTCATTAGTCCTTGCCGGATTAGCAACGCCTCTGGTACTTTCAGTACATACCATTGTATCATTTGATTTTGCCACATCGGTGATTCCTGGTTGGCATACCACGATTTTTCCACCCTATTTCGTGGCCGGAGCTATTTTCTCCGGATTTGCCATGGTTTTAACTCTGATGCTGATCACCCGGAAAGTCCTGAAACTTGAAGATTATATCACCATCGAGCATATTGATTCGATGAATAAAGTGATACTACTTACTGGTACCATTGTCGGGGTGGCTTATCTGACCGAATTATTTATTGCCTGGTATAGTGGATATATCTATGAGCAGTTTGCCTTTATGAATCGCGTACAAGGCATCTACTGGTGGGCCTATTTGGCCATGATGTCATGCAATGTCTTGTCACCTCAGATATTTTGGTCGAGGAAAATGCGGAGAAATATTACAGTGACATTTCTCATGTCGATTTTCGTAAATATCGGTATGTGGTTTGAGCGATTTGTGATTATTCCTACCACCCTTGCCCGCGATTACTTGCCATCCAGTTGGAGTTACTACTCACCTACCTGGGTGGAAATTGGCATCTTCCTCGGTACGCTAGGTATATTTTTTACATTGTATTTGGCATTTACCCGCGTTGCCCCAGTTGTGGCCATTGCAGAGGTAAAGGCAATTCTAAAAACTGCTGGTGATCAATATACGGGGGAGAGTGCAAAGAGGGCGCATTCTTCACATCACGGTTCAACAATAGAAACGCCACATTAGACTTGAAAAATTTGAAAAAGTAGCTGGAAGGCATGAAAAATAAAACAGTATTATTCGGATTGTATGACGATGAGGAAGTACTTCTCAGTGCCGTCAAAGATGCCAGGGAAAAGCATCTCGACATCATGGATGTCTTCACTCCATTTCCGGTTCATGGGCTGGATCCGATCCTGGGACTGGAAGAATCCAGATTACATCAGGCTGGATTTGTTTATGGTGCCATAGGCACTCTAACGGCTTTTTTATTTATGACCTGGGTTTTTACCAGGGATTGGCCGATCATTTTTGGTGGAAAACCGTATTGGTCCGTTCCCGCCTTTATTCCGATTACATTTGAGGTCACTGTTCTGTTTGCCAGCATCGGAATGGTGGTGACCTACTATGCCATTAATGGTCAGGGTCCTGGAGTGACTAACCCCGTTTTAGACGATCGCATCACAGATGATAAATTCTGTATTGCTTTTGATGTAGCCGATGCGGATGATGATGAAGTAAATAGTTTAAAGCAGTTTTTAAAGGATTCCGGAGCTTCAGAAATAAGCTCGAAGACTATCTGATTTAAGATAAATGTCAATGAAAAATAAAGAAATATCTCTCTTCATAGTGGTTCTATTACTTGCGATGGTCTGGGGTGCCTGTGGCACTGCCGGTGGAGAAGATCCTGGTCGTGAGTTTATGCCGGACATGTTTCATTCAACCGCCTATGAGGCCAATATCTACGATTATTACTACTACAATACCTGGGGTACGCAAGAAGAGTATAAAAAGTACGCCATGCCACGAAAACCGGTTAAGGGTACCATTCCCAGAGGATATGCGGGTTTGAGCGCCTCTGCTGATCCGGAAAAAGATATGACATACTATGAGGCCATGCCGCTGAATGGTTTTGTCCCATACTACTATGAGGATACCGAAGAAGAGCGAACCCGAGCAATGGAAGAAATAACTGTGAATCCTTTTCCAATTACTACCGAGGGACTTGTGCGGGCTAAAGAACTTTATGATGTATTCTGCGGTATATGCCACGGCGAAAAAATTGATGGCGCAGGTTACCTGGTTCGGGACGGAGCAGCCTATCCAGCTCAACCGGCTAATTTACTATTGCCTGAATTTGTGGAGGCCTCTGAGGGCCGATACTATCATGCCATTATGTATGGTAAGAATGTAATGGGTGGCTACGCAGACAAGCTTTCCTATGAGGAAAGGTGGCAAGTGATACACTACATCCGTTCTTTACAGGCTAAGGAAGCGGGGTTAGAATATAGCGAATTGAGAAATACATTTAATAACAGCATTGCAGGCAGCGTGGCTACAAGCGGAAAAATGGACATGCCGGCTCACGATGGGGAGACGGGTGACCATAGCGATCAAAGTGACGCATCAGGAAACGAACAGCATCATTAAAATTAAAATATCTAGTAGGTAATGAATCAATTTACATTGGCCGGCCGGGAAAGAACACTCTTGATGAGTTTTATGATTTTGGGCCTCGTTTGCATGGGTATTACATATTTTACAGATGATGCTTTCCACACCCGGTTTTGGAGTAATTTCTTACATAATAGCGTCTTTTTTACCGGAGTGGCATTTCTTGCCTTGATGTTTTTATGTGCCAATGTAATGGCATTGTCGGGTTGGCATGTGGTTTTTAAGAGATTGTGGGAGGCTTATTCGCTGTTTTTAATTGTGGGATTGATCTTGATGCTGGTGATAGTGATCGGCTTGTGGCTGAACGGCCACCATCTCTACCACTGGGCCGATGAAGCATCGGTGATGAACGATGTAATATTACAAGGCAAAAGTGGTTTTCTAAATCCGGTATCCTACACGGCCTTTACCATAATAGTAGTGGGGGTATGGTATTTCTTTGCCATGAAAATGCGAGCTCTTAGTATTGAGGAAGAGGGTGTGGCAAAATATGATTTTACCGTCCATAAAAAGAAAATGCGTGTTTGGGCTTCCTGGTTCCTGCCAATTGGAGGTTTTTCCAGTGCCGCAATCATTTGGCAATGGGTCATGAGTATTGATGCTCACTGGTACAGCACTTTGTTTGCATGGTATTGCACGATTAGTTGGTTTGTTTCCATGTTGTGCATCACCGTATTAACTCTGATTTATTTGAAAAACCGTGGCTACTATGAAGAAGTCAAAGCCGACCATTTTCATGATCTCGGTAAATATATTTTTGGATTTAGTGTTTTCTGGACTTATTTATGGTTTTCACAGTATATGCTGATTTGGTATGGTAATGTGGGTGAAGAAACGGTATATTTTCGTCAACGATTTGACGAATACCCTGTTTTATTTTACGGAAATCTACTGATAAATTTTGCGTTACCATTTTTTGTATTGTTGCGAAACGACACAAAGCGTAAAATGGGCACGATGAGTGTGATTTGTTCAATTGTATTGCTGGGGCACTGGATTGATTACTTTCTAATGATAAAACCGGGTGTGTTGCACACAGCACACGAATTGATGGGACACGGAGAGCATGATGCTCATGGCTCTGTCGATCACGGAGGGGAAGCAGTGGCTCAGGCAATAAGCC
>JABDLW010000417.1 GCA_013001805.1 Saprospiraceae bacterium
ACTTATGGCTGCTCCTCAAACGCAGAATGGCAAATGGCAGTTGCAGCTCTGGATCATCCAACACATTCCTGCATGGTGCCGATGGGGTATGGCGCCGGAATAGGGCGCATCGGAGAGATTAATGAACAGGGTAATTGGTATCGGGGTGGAGCCCATCAACTGCTTTTTACGGCATGGTTATATGGTGTTGAGCATGATAAATTTAAACCGCGAATTCCTGCCGGTGCTACTCAGGAAGACTTAATCAGAGTGTCCCGCTTTTATGATTTAGCACCCGAAAATCCCCCTGTGGATATGTCGGAAGCTTTGTCACATCTTCCGGTTGATGATATTATTCGCAATGTAAACGGTAAGGTTGAGATTTTTGATAAGATGATTAAAAGAAAACCAAATGACCCGGCGTGGTACCAGGGCGGTATATATCATGATGACATGGGATTTGGTGTGCCGGGTTTTTGGTTTTGCTCCTGGTACGATGTTTCGATTACTCCTAATCTGGCTCTTTTTAATCATGTTCGAAAAAATATTGAAGATCCGGCCGTCTCGGAAAATCAGTATTTGGTGATCGCACCCACCTTACATTGTGCTTACACTCGTGCAACGGAGACAACTATTGTTGGAGAGCGCAACCTCGGAGATGCGCGGCTGAACTATGATGAACAGATATACGCATGGTTTGATTTTTGGCTCAAAGGTGTTCAAAATGGATTTTTGGAAGAAACACCCAGGGTGCAATACTACACCATGGGTAGCAACCAATGGCAATCTGCCAATGAGTGGCCTCCGCAGACCGCCAGGATGACGACCTTTTATCTTTCGGGAGGAGGTCGGGCTAATAGCCTTTTTGGCGATGGAAAACTAACTGAACAATCACCTCTGGAAAATGAACCTAGTGATTTATTTGAATATGATCCGATGAATCCGGTTAAGTCACTTGGCGGCAATGTTTGTTGCACGGGGAATGCAATTGAGGGGGGCTCCTTTGACCAGCGGGGACAGAAACAAGAAATGATATCCTGGTTTATACCTCAGATGTTTTGTTGGAGGGAGTGGAAGTCACGGGTTTTATTGAAAGTACCCTATATGTATCTTCAGATGCAAAAGACACCGATTTTACCATTAAACTGTTGGATGTGTATCCGGATGGAAAAGCTTATAACCTGGACGAGACCATTCAGCGGGCAAGGTACCGGGAAGGCTATGAAAAAGAAGTATTTATGCAGACCGGTGAAGTGTACAAAATAGATATGACGCCGATGGCCACCAGCAATTATTTTTCTGCCGGCCATCGCATTCGTATAGAAGTATCCAGCAGTAATTTTCCGCGGTTTACCAGAAACCTGAATACGGGAGGGAATAATTTTGATGAAAAGAATGGCATTATTGCACGAAATCAAATCCATCATAATCGAGCACATCCTTCGCAAATCCGGTTACCGATCATCGATTTATAGGGAGCAGCCAATATTTGCAAATAGCAGACTCAATGGATGAATTCTGGTAAGAGAGACAATGAATTAAAGTCCTCATGCTTTTGAATCCTCCTCTTGAATTTCTAAAAAAGCGTGTTTATAAAATCTTTATTTAAGCTTTTTACTCAAGACTCGATGCAATTTGGTTTGTAAATGATGGTTTTTCGCCTCCAATTCCAATAATCGCAAATAAAGTGCTTGAATGGCTGCCAGGGCTATACCATCGGCATCAGTCGTGGATATGTATCGCTCATCGTGACCCAAACCAAAACTTTGATAAAAGTCTTCGGCCATCGGTCCTATGTGTAGTCCCTCTGCACTGTTTTTATAAGTCCATTTGCTGATCTCCAGTTCACTTAGTTTTACTAGAATTTCCTGCGCATCTATTTTTTGAAAACGATCTTTAAAAGATCGACTGGACCCGTTGGTCCAGATACCACCGTTGGTCACGTGTGCACCATTTCCATTATTACTGGCAGTGCCAACATGAATGGGATGCTGAGGATCAAAATTCTCAACTCCCAAACGGGGCCGCGCCAACAATCCCTTGCCTCCCGAGAAATATCCTCCCCATTCTCCTTCTCCGGTTGCTCTTCCGTAGACACCCCAGCCCCCGGTACCTGATGCAGTACCCTGGACACCATCTGCACCAACTCCCGAGGCTTCTCCAAATACACCGTGACCATAGTCTTTCTTGGTCAAACCCCACACACCATGCCCGGCATCGGCTTTTGCTTCACCTTTCACTCCGGAAAATCCAATCCCCAACACACCAATACTCCCCGGATTCGTAGGAGGTGGAACAATTTGGCCAATTGGACCACTGTAACCTTCGATAGCTACTTGACCATTCAAAGAGGTTTCGACCTGCATCTTCGGATCGACCGGGATGATAATTTGAGCGATTGTTTTCTGAGTAAATAAGATGCCCAGCGCCATTAAGTACAAAGTGATTCTCATGTTTTTTCTTCTTTTATACCCGGACCATGCAATCGGTTTTCATAATGAGATGCAAAAATTCAAAAGCACCCTGACAAGATTTGAAAGGAACAGGCTCCTACCATGAAGCATTGAATGTGCTTTGATCTGCAGCAGTTTTACCTCGTAACCAAAAACCTAATACATAATTCAGATTGAGTTGAATAATAAATTGATATTTCCTGCCCCGGGATTTCTACATTGTGGTGGGACAGCAAACCGCTTATTTGATATTCAATTCAACTGTTTGTTTCTTAACAGCAATGATGACAAATATTTTCTATGTCGAATTTCGTCAGAAAGGATCAGATAAGATGTCCACTTTCGAAGGCTTTCACTGATCTGTAAGTAGTCCCTACGTGGCCTATTCTGAAAGATGCCAGCGGAATCCGGGATAACATTTGAATACCTTTGATTACCCGGATATTAGAACTTTGTACACGGAGTTAATTGGGGCAATCCCCTGGTAGGGGTTCCTGCGTAGCCAGAGACTGGCCAAAATCAGCTGGGATATCTATAGGTTTAAAACCTGTTTCAACCGAACCCTCCATCCCACGGGTACCGTACCCCAGATTGTTCATGTGTGCCCGGATAGTAACCATTTGACCACCGGAGATTACAACCGGACCACCTGATCGTTTGAAAGGTTGTTCGCTGACATGACTATGGGCTAATATACGTCTATAAATTAATTGGGTATCTTCAGAGATCACTTCCCACCAGTCTGCATATTGATCGCATCCGGTGTCCGGACTTTTTATTTCCACATTAAAGGTATAATTGCCCTCACTTCCAGAGGTAGATACCGATGTAACCACAGCGGCCGTAGGAGCACCAGGTGTTGTTCCTGACATTTTTTCGTCGACGTCACAGGAAAATGTAATGCACGCTATCAGTACTAGATTTCTCATATTGATATGACTTGATCGTTGTTGTTATTCATTAGCTTTTAAGCACTATTAATAAGTGACTCTTAATAAATTTCCTTTTCTGTATGTTGATTCGAATTCTCACACCATAGGAAATAATTCAATGAGGGAATCGGTAATCTATTTGAGTATATCCGCTGCAGTTTATCCTACCGGAGGTTATTATTTTTTTCCAACTTCTTCCACTCTGAACTTCAC
>JABDLW010000423.1 GCA_013001805.1 Saprospiraceae bacterium
AGATATTATTCTCGGTGCCGGAAGGGAGGAATTTGTTGCCTGTGATAGCGCTGTTATAGCTATTGACGGCCGATCGGGAAGATTGCTCTGGCATGTAGCTGCCCGGGACCAGCTCTTTGGTTCTGCAGCACTTTTGGACCTGAATGGAGACGCCATTGAAGATGTGGTCATCGGCGGTCGATCGGCAGAACTAAAAGCCATAAGTGGATCCACCGGCGAACTTCTATGGGAGTTTTTATAGCCGATGATACTGACACCCCCAGGGAAGCGGGATGGTTTAACTTTTATAACCCCCAATTTATTGGGGATATCGATGGTGACTCCCTGCCCGATATTCTGGTTGCCAATGGAGGTGACGTAAAAGCAGAGCCGTATGATCCAAATAGGCCAGCTGGTCGACTTCTGGTCTTGAGTAGTGCTACCGGGAAGATTCTGGCTCAGGCGATGATGCCCGATGGTAAAGAGACCTATTATTCGGTTATTTGCTTCCAGGCCGGAATAGAGCAAACTCCAAAAGTGGTTTTTGGCACTGGTGGCGAAACACTGGGAGGCAATTTATTTGTTGCGGACCTGAAAGATCTGCTGTCAAATGATTTGACTAAGGCAACAATATTAGCGAGCTCGCCCGACAAGGGATTCATTGCTCCACCGGTAGCCATTGATCTGAACCGGGATTTGATTCTAGATTTAGTGGCGATAGCCGTAGATGGTACTGTCTATGCCTTTAACGGCTTTGATCTTTCACCTATCTGGGAGTCAAAAATGGAAGGATGTGAGGCGTATAGTTCAATTGCGGTAGGTAACTACAATAGTGATTCAGTCCCGGATATTTTTTTATCAATTGCCGCCGGAGTTTGGCCTAAGTTAGAATGGAACCGCCAATTTATGCTGGATGGCCTTGATGGAAAGGTGCTTTATTTTGACTCACTGGGATTTTATCAAACCAGTACAGGTGTGACCTTTGATTTTAATAAGGATGCACAGGACGAAGTTATCCTCAGTTTAAATTATCAGGTAGTAGATGAATTCTATCGAAAATTTTTTCATAACATGATCGTGTTTATCGATTTTGCCAATGGAGAAGTCTCTCAATTAGGTGATGAATATGATGGAAATAATATTTCCTCCACTCCCTGGATTGGCGATTTAGATGAGGATGGCTTCCTCGACATAATTTATGTGCATGCTAACAACTTAAGGCACACGTATACATTTGACGGAATGCAAATACATCGATTGGCCACCCAGTTTCGGGTGGATGCATCAGTCAGGTGGGGGGCATATATGGGGAGCAATTACAATGGAGTGTTCCGTTAGGATTTGTACTTTGACCCGACTTATTTTCAAATTTATACATTGGGAAATCAGAAAGCAGTATCATGTCGTTTATGCTCCTTGCAAAAAATAAACACTTAAGACGATCATCAACCAATATGACCTTTGTCACACACGTTACATCATTAGTTTTTATCTTTACCACATGAAAAAAGCCTTCTCTTGGTTTTTTACAGGTTATTTTATATTGGGTAGTCTGGCTCCTAATACAGATTTTGCTCAATTGTGGCACGCAGCTTTTGCCATTCAACATTTTCACCTGCACCAAGACGAGGCCTCTGCCAGAGGTCAGGATTGTAGCTTATGGTCTTTTATTGAAGATCACTATCTCAATCCCGATGGCCACTCGCACGATGATGGTAGTGATCATGAAAACCTGCCCATTCACCACCTCCACGCAGGGTTGGATCTCGCTGTTCAACCATTCCGGTATACAGGGTTGGCTGGTCCTGTACCAGCATCTGAAGAACCCATCGGATTTTTAAATATTTCTTATTCCTTTCTTTTTAATCGGGGAGTCGATCGACCACCCAGCTGCTAAAATAAGTTTTCCTAGTTTATTCTAGGTTGGAACACTACGGAGCTAGTTTTTTCCTTGTAGGCTCTCCAGGGCTCGTCTCCTGTGAATATCTGGTTTGCAGATGATTTGGTAACGAATCTATTGCAGAGTATAGTCATCAAGCACTTAGTATACTACTATAATTGATATGAATGTTTAATCGAATTATATACTTTTCAATCCATAATAAATTAATCATCGCGATATTTTTATTTGCGATCGTTGGTTGGGGCATTTATAATCTATCACATCTCCCTCTCGATGCTGTACCGGACATCACTGATAATCAGGTTCAGGTAATTACTTCAGCACCTGATTTATCCGCTCAAGAGGTCGAACGACTTATCACTTATCCATTGGAAATGGAAATGGGTAACATACCCAGGGTTACCCAGATCAGATCCATTTCCAGATTTGGACTATCGGTGATTACGATCGTATTTGAGGAACAGGTGGATATATATTGGGCACGACAGCAAATAGGTCAGAAATTACAACGGGCTCGTGACGAAATTCCGTCAACACTCGGAGACCCTGAGATGGGTCCCATCTCGACCGGATTAGGAGAGATTTATCAATATGTGATCTATCCTGCCGATGGCTATGAAGACCGCTATAATGCCACCGAGTTACGAAGCATTCAGGACTGGATCATTAAAAGACAACTTATCGGAACGGAGGGTGTGGTGGAGGTCAATAGTTCTGGTGGATACCTAAAACAATACGAGATTGCCCTTGATCAGAATAAGATGAGAGCCTATGGAGTCACCCTGGATGATATTTATCAGGCGATCAATCAAAGTAATGCAAATGCCGGAGGTTCCTACATCGAAAAGGAGGACCAGACATTTTTTATTCGAGGTGAAGGCATGGCCCGGACCATGGCCGATCTGGAGCATATTGTCATCCGGGCAGGAGAGGTGGCTCCGGTGTTGATAAAAAATGTGGCTACTGTGCAGATCGGACACGCACCTCGATTTGGGGCAGTAACACTTAATGGTAAAGGAGAGGTAGTGGCGGGACAAGTAATGATGCTGAAGGGAGAAAATTCGATGGAAGTCACACGCCGGGTTAAAGAGCGTATTGAGGAAATCAAAAAGTCTCTGCCCGAGGGCATTGTACTGGAACCATATCTGGACCGGTCTAAATTAGTGAATCAAACGACCTATACGGTGTCGAAAAACCTGATCGAAGGGGCGTTGATCGTTATCTTCATTTTGGTCTTATTGCTAGGAAATCTACGGGCTGGGCTTATAGTTGCCTCCGTCATTCCCATCAGCATGTTATTTGCCGTAAGCTTTATGCGACTCTTTGGCGTATCAGCCAATTTAATGAGCCTGGGTGCGCTGGACTTTGGACTAATCGTGGATGGAGCAGTTATTATTGTGGAAGCCATCCTCCATCACCTCGGTTTGAGGAATAAACAGGGGAATTTGACTGACGAGCAAAAAACGGCTGAAGTTTTTAAGGCCGCATCTCGAATTAGAAAATCTGCGGCCTTCGGAGAAATCATTATCCTCATGGTTTACTTACCGATTTTTTTCTTACAGGGTGTGGAGGGGAAAATGTTTATTCCCATGGCTCAAACGGTAAGTTTCGCTATTCTGGGAGCCTTGATTCTGTCACTTACTTATGTACCGATGATGTCCGATTTGTTTCTTAAGAATGCACGCGTTGAAGGGAATACGCTTTCCGATAAAATTGTGCAGGCTATATATCGTCTCTATGCCCCTATCAGAGAATTAGCTCTCTCCTTCAAATATATATTACTGTTTTTGGTAACATTACTCTTTGGATTTAGCATTTTTCTCTTGAGTAGAATGGGTAGTGAATTTATACCTACGCTGGAAGAAGGAGATTTCGCCCTGCATCAAATACTGCCACCAGGAAGTTCGATCAAAAAGGGAGTGGATGTTTCAGCTCATTTGCAGGATATCTTAATGAAGAAATTCCCTGAAGTAGAAAAAGTAGTCACCAAGATTGGCACCGCAGAAATACCTACTGATATTATGCCACTGGAGGCGGGTGATATTTTCGTAATTATGAAACCAAAAGATCAATGGACCAGCGCTGCAGGCAGGGAAGAAATGTTTGCGAAAATGGAAATGGAATTAAATAAGTTTCCGGGTGTGATGTACGAATTTACACAACCAATTCAAATGCGATTTAATGAGCTCATGACCGGGATTCGCCAGGATATCGCCATTAAAATTTATGGTGAAGACCTCGGAATATTAATTGACCGGGCTCGTGAAGCCGAAAGCTTGATAAAAGATCTCGAGGGCATCGGAGATATAAAAGTGGAGGCAACCGCCGGACTTCAGCAAATGGTGGTTGATTACGATCTGTTGAAAATGGCAAAATATGGAGTGTCAACTGCCAAGCTCAATGATATTCTCAAGAGCTCATTCGCCGGTAAACAGGCGGGATATTTTTATGAAGGTGAAAGACAATATGCGGTCGTTGTCAGACTGAGAAATGAAGAACGGCAAAATATCGAGAGCCTGGAAGAATTATTGGTGGATTTGCCTAATGGTGATTTTGTGCCCATGTCGGAGTTGGCAGATATTTCATTTGAAGAAGGTCCCACTCAGATTTCACGTGATAATACCCGCCGTAGAATTACGATTGGTGTCAACGCACGAAATACCGATATCGCTTCACTGGTATCAGATATTGAAGATGTCCTGGAATCCCGTCTCTCGTTACCTGCGGGATACTATGTAAGATTCGGTGGCCAATTTGAGAATTTGCAGAGGGCACAGAAGAGATTAAGTATTGTTGTACCGATTGCCCTGCTACTTATCCTGCTGCTATTGTATTTTACTTTCAATTCAATTAAATATGCTTTACTCATTTTCGCTGCGATACCCTTGTCGGCCATTGGAGGTATTTGGTCTCTCTATTTTCGTAGCATGCCTTTTAGCATTTCTGCCGGAGTGGGCTTCATTGCATTGTTCGGAGTAGCTGTTCTCAATGGGATTGTTCTAGTGAGTTATTTTAACCAATTAAAGAAAGAAGGTATGACCGATATTCTGGAAATAGTCCGGGAAGGTACCCGGGTTCGCCTGCGACCGGTAATAATGACAGCTGCGGTTGCATCCCTGGGATTCTTACCCATGGCTTTAAGCCGTTCGGCTGGTGCAGAAGTACAGCAACCTCTGGCTACCGTTGTCATTGGTGGATTAATTACCGCCACATTTCTAACCATGGTCGTAATTCCCATTCTTTATTATTTGATAGAGAAATATAGCCTGAGAATAAAAGCGTCGCCGTCCTTGTTATCTCTGTTGTTGTTGTTTTTCCTTTTGCCTACCATCAAGGGCCAGGAAATATTGTCCTACGAACAAGTAGTTGAAGACTTTAAAGAACTGGATAATGGATTAAAACGTTCAGCAATTTTGCAAAAAGAAGGCCTGGATGCCAGATCGATCAAACCCATTGCTCCGAATCTAACGGCTTTTACCCTGAGCTCTGAAGAATTTAATTTCGATGAGAATTTAGGCATTCAATCAATAAATTTCAGACATAATTTCCGCTTGAAAAACCCGGGTCAGGCCTATGATTTATTCTATCAGTCTCAAAAAGCGCAAGTAGATCAGTCGCTAGTGGAGAGATCAGCTATCCTTACCCGGGAAATAATGAAAACTTACATCGAAGCAGCTCACCTAACATCTTTAATTGAGGTAGAAAATGCAATGCAAAACAACTTACGTGAATATTTGGTCGTCGCGAAGCGTAGAGCAGATCTGGGTGAGGC